>DBMZ01000046.1:0-3650 GCA_002299005.1 Alphaproteobacteria bacterium UBA685
TCAAGCGTAATATTCCCGCCCCTTATCACCGCACCATCAAGCGTGATAGACGCATTATCTCTGTCATCCACATCAATCAGAACCGCGCCCGCATCACCAGAACCACTATTGCTGGCATCAATCTCTGCGCCATCATTGGCGATCACAATGCGGCCATCAAGCGTGATATTGCCCGCATCAAAACTGCCCGTCGCCTTGCTTGTAATCAGCGCGCCTTGCCCGAGCGTGATATTATCTGATTGCAAAATAATCGCGCCAGAATCAGCCACCGAGCTATCATTGCGGTGCGCAGAAGCACTAGAAGCAGAGGTCACACGGCGGCTAGAGATCGTAATATTATCTGAGATCACAATGCTGTTAGAGGCTTGCAAAGTCAGCGCGCCCGCATTCCAGCTTGTGTTATTATCCGCATCACCCGTGCCGCCATTGGCGCTTGCATCGCGCAACAAATCAGCTGAGATAATAATATCATCAGGGTCGATCAAAACCGCGCCATCTGTGCCATCTTGCGCCGCGGCAGATAGCTGGCCACCTGCTAGCTCAACAAGGCGGATAGCTGAAAATTCCACAAACCCGCCATCACCGCTTGTCCCGCCATCAGCAGAAAGACGCGCGCCGCGACCCAAAAGCGCCGCATCATCGGCAAAAGTGATAACCGTGCCACCATCGCTATTCAGGCCCTGACCATCTGCTGAGAGATCCGCGCCTGCGCTGAGTGTGATATCATCACCCGCGCGCACATCAATTGTGCCAGCATCAATCCCCTCAGCCCCATCGGCGCCAAGACGACCTGCAATGTCAACATCATCATCAGCGACAAGGCTAATCCCTGCCTCGACCGATGAGAGATCAATCACCGCCCCGCCAAGGCCGCCCTCATTCATATTCACCAGATTTTGGATAGAGACAACCGCCGCGCGGCCTGTTTCAACCGTGCCTGTCACACTGATATCAGAGGCAGAAAGCGCCGCCCCGCCTGTCGCGTTAACAGCGCCTCTGACCGTGATCAAACCGTGGCTTGAAAGCGGGATATCATTATCCAAAACACGTGTGACTTGCGGCGCGCTTATCATGCCATTCGCGCCAAACATATTATTCATGAAATCTTGCGTCGGCGCGACCAGCGTCGCTGAACCGACATTCATCACACCTTGCGCGCCAACCATAACCCCGTGCGGATTAAGGAAAAAGACATCACCGCCAATCGCCCCATCCTTATAAGCATTCAAATAGCCATCAATGACCGTCTGCTGGTCATGAACCATATTCATCAGGGCCGTGGCACCATCTGGCAGGTACAGATTTACCTCATTACCTTCATAAACATTGAAGATAGAAAAAGAGTTAAAACCCGTATTCCCAAGCACTGTGCCCGTGTAAACATCGGTGACATTTTGGTTGATATTAAGGCTGGTATCAGTACGCCCATCAAGCACAATTTGGGGGCCCGCACTTTGCGCAATGGCATAGGGCGGAAACGCAAATTGCAACATACCCGTCAGATATGTTGCAACTTTGAACCCAAATGATTGACGGAACGCGCGAAACATCAGCTCTTGGCGTTCCTATATATTTGCCTATTCATGCACCTATTCATGGATGCTAGCCTCGATTATCATCGGCCGCGCCCGTCTCATCAACCGCAGGAGCTGAGAGCGTTTGCAAACATTGCACATTGATCAAATCAACGCGGCGCCCATCATATTGAATGAAAACCGTGTTACATTCATCATTGCCAGCCTTGTTGATGATATCATTATAGATCTGCCCAGATGCCTGACCAGCACCGCGCTCAAGGCCTGTGCGCAAGGCTGATTCATAGACATTATTCTGCAGGAACGACCAGCCAATTAGCAAGAAACCTATCAATGAGATCACGAACCAACCAATCAAAAAGACGGTGATAAGATTTAAACCTTCGCGAAACATGTGCATGAATTCCTATTTATTTAGTTAATTCTAATATTTAGTAGCATAAATTGAGTCGCTATCACAAGTGATAGAAGCACAGACTCTGAACACCAGAAAGCCGCCCCTATTGAAGCCTGAAGCGTGCGGAGAGTGAGAATTGGAATAATTCATCATCATAGAACTCTTTTTCTTCCTCATGCACATCACCATCAAGCGGCTCTGACCAATAGATATCAAAGGTTAACAGGTTGAAAATAGACGGAATTTGCAAGCCAACACCATAGCCTGACCAATAATCGGCGCGGCTGCGCTGTCTGTATTGTGACTGCGCCAACATATGGTCAACAAAGACATAGCCTTGCGCCGATGGCATGAAATCAGGCAAGGATATAGACTCCCAATTGGCCAAATCTGTGCGCAATTCGCCTGACACAAAATACCCCTTATAGCCAGATGATTCAGCTGGCTGATAGGCGCGCACAGATGATGGCCCGCCCACAGATAGAATTTCAGACGGCATATTAATCATATCGCTGGCATCAGAATAAAGCGCCTTCGCGCGGCCATTAAGCGTCCATTTATCAGATAGGAAATGCGAGGCATTGGCATCAATATCCAATTTCTGCATCCATTTCTCACGCATCGGAATTTGCGTCACGACGTTGAGGATATGCCAAGATGGCGCAACCGAAACCGCTGTGGTGCCATTATTATAGCTGTAAGGCGCCGATAGCGAATATTTGCGGATTTTGCTTTTCGACAGCATCGCGCCTGTCACTGGCTGGACAAGATCGCTCTCGCTGGAACCATAGCTGCCTGAGAGGTAGAGGGAATAATCATCACCAAAATATAGAGGGTGCGATAGAGTCACGCCAAACGAGCTTGATGAGCCGCGATAACCAACCGTATCTTCAGAGCCTGCGACAATCTTGGTATCAGACTGAGAGGCCGCCAGTGACAGGTTTGTGCCCTGATGATTAAGCGGCATAGAAAAACTGCCAGACAGGCTGTTTGAGCCTTTGGAATCTGAATAGGAAAGCGCGGTTTCATCATCTGTGCCAAGCAGATTGTTCATCGTGATCGAAATCGCATTTTGGCGCCAATCAGATGTTTGGTTGGCGTAATTATTAATCGAAACAGACGGCAATTCGACCTTATCAGGCTCTGCGACATCGACAAAAATATCTGTCTCACCAAAATTCTCACCAGGTGCTAATTCTGTCGCAAGCTTACTCTTATTCGACAGATTATAGCGGCGGATAGAGCGTTCCAATTCGCGCAAGGAAATGAAATCACCCTCGCTTGCGGCAAGGTGGTTCAGGACAAATTCTTCGGTCAAATCTTCGCGATTTTCAAGCGCGATCCTGCCAACCGTCGCCTCGACAAGCTGGATTGTCACAACGCCATCTGTCACCAGCTGTTCTGGCAGGAGCGCGCGTGATAATTCAAACCCTTTCGCGACATAAAGCGCATTGACCTCATCAAGCACAGACTTAATCGCCTCTAGGGTAATCGGCGTGCCTTGCACAGCCCTTTGGGTGGCGAACAACTCAAAATCAAGCAAAATAGCGCTTGGGGTGAAAACGACCTCTGTAAATAGTTTCGGCGAGCTGGCCGCAATTTCAAACCCTTCGGTGAGGATAATCGGCGGTGCCGCTGGCTCTGAGAGCAAAACAGGGGCATCAGCGATAACCGCAGGTGCCTCATCAACCATGATAGCTGGCTCATCAAGAACTGGC
>DBMZ01000046.1:3805-11161 GCA_002299005.1 Alphaproteobacteria bacterium UBA685
TGGCTCATCAAGAACTGGCTTTTCAGCCGCCTCTTTGACCTTATCCGCCAAAGCCTTATCCGCTAGGCTCTTATCTGCTGGCACAGGCGGACGCTTTTTCGGCTTTGCGATAGCAACAACCGTCTCAGCTTCTTTCACCTCAGCCTCTTGCTTCTTTTCTTCAATCGCCTCTGCCAAGCCAGCCACATCGAGCGTCTTATTGGCATCATCGATCACGATATTTTCAACCACTTGCGTATCGGCAACCACAGGGCGCGGGCGGATGGTTTGGGCAAGGGTCGCATTTTGCGCTTGGCCGATTTGGCCATCTTGCGATTGCGGCTCAACACGCACCGTTATTTGCGTGCCAATATCCTTGGCACCAAGACGATAGCGCGGCCCATTCTCACCCTTAATGACGATATTATCACGCAGCCAAATAAAGCTGGTACCAGCTTCCACATCGCCGTCATTCTCATCAATAAAGCGATAGGTGGCGACCAGCTCTTCACCTGTCTGCGCGGCACCTTCAATGGCAAGCCCTTCGATGCGCGGCGGATAATTTGCCGCCAAGATGGTGGTATTCACACGCGCTGTCTGGCTATCCGCAAGCGCGGTATCGCCGCCTTCATAAATCAAATTCGCGGCAATTTGCGCCCCAACATCTTGGCGTTGCAGACGATAGCGGCTTTTATTCGCCCCTTCAATCGGCTGGCCATCTCTTGTCCATTGCAGACGCAATTTGCCGCCGCCAGACTGATAGGCACGCTCATTCACCGCATAACGCGCAATCAGCTCACCGCCTTCTATTGCCGTGCCGAGAATTTCTAGCGCTGTTATAACCGCGCCACTTGGCGGGGAGACCAACGGCAAAAGCACCGTTATCTCAGGCGCCGCCTTGGGAGCACCTGCGGTGGTAACGCGCAACGATAAAACACCATCTTCGGCCGTTGGCAAGACAGATATCTGGCGCACATCAAGGCCCAACGCCGCGATTTCACGCGCGATCTCATCTGTGATCACCGCCAAATAAGACGAGGTCACACAGCCTGCTTGAAACTGGTTTGATAATTGTGCTTGGCGTGCTTGCGGCCATGAAAAATCATAGGAAATCTGCAGATAACGCGCTGGCGTCTGGCCATCTGTCTCACATTGTTGCGCGGCAGCTGCGCTAAATGAGGCGCCCGTCACCATAAGGCCTGTCAAAAGACCTGTTTGCAAGACACGCGTGAAGGCGAGAGGCAAAAGAGATTTATGTTTTAATTTATCAAATAAAAACAAACGAATAACCGACTAATTAAGGGCGCAATGCATCACTCACCAGCACAGACTAACCAAAAGGCTAGACTATGCTTTAGTTTATGCTAAAATTTGACCTAATAAGCAAGTTTATACTAATAAACAAGCAGTTAAAGACGCACGCACCCCCACCAGTGATTTTACATATGGGTGGTTTTACATATGGGTGGTTTTAACACAGCACTTCATGCCTCATGATAAATGCGAGGCATAACCGCAGTAAGGTAGCATAAGTTCGCATGGCAGACATGAGTGAAACACAAGATGATGTAATGGCAACAGCCCCTATCTTTCAGGGCGCGTCTGTATGCCCATCCTGTGCGAATAGCGGTGAATTTGATTTGCCTGATGATACAGGCAGCTTTGAGATCGCCTGTTATGACTGCGCGCATATTTATGAAATTGACGCGCATGAGGCGATTAATCTAGCCGCCATACATGGCGCCACAACAACAGATACAGCACCAGAAATAGACGATGCTAAGAGCGCGATAGCGGTGCAATGCCTGACATGCGGCAATGAAATCTCAGCAGATGAAGAGGCGTTATCATCAGATGATGCGATGCTTGCCTGCCCGCATTGTCACCCTGAAATATCTATAGCAGATGACATTGCGGCTGAGCCTGCGCAAGATGATATTGATTTAGAGACACCGACGCGCTTTTCTGATGCGACGCGTCTTGCGCCCTTGCCGCAAAAATCAGCCAGCGGCAAAACAGGCATCATCCTTGTCTCTATTTTGTCGGCTGGCTTGGTTGTCACGGCCGCGATGGTCGCCCTTGGCCTCTATTTCTTGACCTTGCGCACAGATTCAGACGTCTCGCGCTATATTGAGGCGAATATCCTGCAATTGGCGCCTGCTGAATTTACCGTCGACCAAGCGACCTATGAGGTCAGCGAGACAGAGCTTGGCAAATCATTGCTTGTGACGATTTCGGTTGGCAATAAAGGGCAGGTCGAAGGCACGCCTGAAGAGATGAAAATTGTGCTTGTTGATGCGCAAAACAACCCGCTTGTCTCATGGCCTTTAGATACAGCTGGTCAAATCATCGCCCCTGGCGAGACTACCCAGCTTTATACCAGATTATTTGAGCCACCAGCCAATTTTGCCAATCTGCAAGTCTTTGTGCGCTAGGGATTATACGTCTAGTCGGCACAATAAAGCGGGTTGCAAATAAGCGCCGCTTGCCAATCCTCTGCCGCGCGCAAACCCGCTAGCTTTTGTGCCATCACAGACAGCCTTTTTGCACGCGCATCATCGGGCGGGTGCGTGCTTGTGAACAGGTCAAATTTCGGGCGATGCGCGACCCCAGATAAGGTCTCCCAAATCTCAGCCGCTTTGCGCGGATCATAGCCCGCAAGGCTGGCATATAACAGCCCGACCATATCTGCCTCATATTCAGATTCAATCGCATAAAAGCCTGCCAAATTGGCTTCCTCATTATGGCGGTGCGACAAGTTCACAACATCGCGGCTGATAGATTCCACCGCATGTGAAGTCGCGATATGGGCAATTTCATGACCGATAATAATCGCCAAACCATCATCTGATAGGCGCGAGGTCAGACCTGTATAAAACACAATCTCTAGCCCGCCCAAAGTATAGGCTTGGAACAAATCTCGCTCGATAAGAAGCGGTTTTAGCGCCATATTGGCCAGATGCGATCTTTGATGAACTTCGGCAAAAATACGTGCCAAGCGCACCGCCTCTGGCGCGCCCTCATCGACCAGCTCATAACCCTGCGATTGATAGGCGCCAAGCTTATCTTCCAAAGCTTGGCTCGCAAGCGCATTTTGCGTTAGCTGATCGCGCAAATGAAGCACCGCCGCGCTTGTCACGCGGTCTTGGCGCAAGGGCACAGATTCTGGCGCTTTGACAAGGCTAGGGGCGACCCCCACAGGTTCAATCTGTATGCCTGATTGGCACGCAGCTAGCAAAAACGCGCCAACCAAAACAGGAATAATCACTCTCATAAAATAATTGAACCTGTCATCAAGACCTTAAGCGCGCCCTGTTGGGATGACTTCATACCCTGCCTCTTCAGGCTCATCATCTAGGATATCCGCCGGAAACCCCGGGGCCGTGACATCAAGGCCGGCCGGCTCTTCATATCGCTTGATGATATTCGGCGATAATTCGCGCGGGCCATATTTATCAATCGCTTCTTTGAATAATTTCACAAGCAAGGGTGATAATTCTAAATCAAGCCCTGCACGCTTTGCGACCTCATCAAACAGGCCGATATCTTTTAGCACCAAATCCATAGTGAAATTAATATCACGGCTACCATTCAGGATAACTTGGCTTTCGGTTTCATGCACAAAGCTGTTGCCGCTTGATATTTTAATCGCCTCAAACGATGTGTTCAAATCCATACCAGCGGCCTTACAGGTCGTCAGCGCCTCGGCAACTGATACCAAATTCGCGGTCGCCAGATAATTTGTGACAACTTTCAAAACAGACGCAGACCCAAGCGCGCCTGTATGCAATACACGCCGGCCCATCTTGGTCAGATACGGCAACATCTCCTCAAATACAGCGCGCTCACAACCCGCAAAAATCGCGATATTACCTGTCGCCGCGCGATGACAGCCACCTGAAACAGGACAATCAACCGCATGACCACCGCGCTCTTGGACGATGGCACCAAGGCGCTTTACCTCGCCTTCATCTGTTGTGCTCATCTCGGCCCAAATCATGCCCTCGCGCATACCAGCCAAGATCCCATCCTCAGCTTCCATCACGGCCGCAGATATCGCAGGTGATGGCAGGCAAGTGATGATAATATCACAATTTTCTGCTAACGCCTTTGGGCTATCAGCCCATTTAGCACCCGCATCCAACAAAGGCTGTGCCGCGCTTTTATCAAGATCGCGGATGGTCAAATCAACCTTATTACGCAACAAAGTGCCCGCTAATTTAGCCCCAACATTCCCAAGGCCAATGAACCCAACTGATTTCATAAGAACGCCTCCCCTTATGTTTTTATCACATGCTATTCAGCCACTATATGGCCCTTATCAATTTTACCAATAGCAACCCTATAGGTCGACGACCCGCATAGAATTGGTAGAACCAGATTTACCGAAAGGAATGCCTGCGACAACAATAATTTGCTGTCCTGTATGACCTATTTTCTCGGCGAGGATTAAGCGACGCGCTTCTTCGACGGCTGTCTCATAGTCCGTTTCATCTTGCAGATAGCATCTAGCGCCCCACAACATGCTCAATTTACGTTGCACATCTTGTTCAGGCGTCATCACCACAAGCGGCAATTGCGGGCGTTCTCTTGAGACGCGCACAGCTGTATTGCCTGTCGCGGTAAAGACCACCAAGGCCGCTGCCTCAATATCAACTGCCAATTTCACCGCCGCCTGTGCCACCGCATGATAGACAGATGGCTCGACCTGCAATTGCGCAGGCCCATCTTGCGGATGCTTGGCGATATGGCTTTCTGTGTTCGCCACAATACGCGCCATAATCGATACCGCCTCAAGCGGATAAGCACCAGCGGCTGTCTCGGCCGATAGCATCACCGTATCCGCGCCATCAAAGACCGCATTTGCCACATCAGAGGCTTCGGCTCTTGTTGGGGTTGGCGCTTCAATCATTGATTCAAGCATTTGTGTTGCGACCACCACAGGCTTGCCCACTTGGCGGCATTTGCGCAGTAATTTCTTTTGCACAGATGGCACAATCTCAGCTGGCAATTCGACGCCCAAATCACCGCGCGCGATCATAATCGCATCACTTGCCGCGATGATATCATCAATATCATCAAGCGCGGCTGGCTTTTCAATTTTGGACAACACAAAGGCGCGGCCTTTGACAATCGCCTTTGCCTCAATCACATCAGAGGCGCGTTGGACAAATGACAGCGCGATGCCGTCAACACCTTGGGCAAGCGCAAAATCCAAATCAGCCAAATCTTTTGGCGTTAATGGCTTTGTATCAAGCACCACATCTGGCACATTCACACCTTTGCGGCTTTTTAACGGGCCCCCTGTGATGACTTTGGCCGTAAACTCATCTTTGCCAACTTTGGTGACGGTTAGGCGCAATTTGCCATCATCCATCAAAATAGTCGTTTTCGGCAGAATCACCCGAAAAATATCTTCATGCGGCAGATGAACTTGGCGATCATCACCTTCAATCTTATCGAGGGTGAAAATAAAATCTTGCCCCTCAACAAGGGTTACGCCGTCACGCACAGTGCCAATGCGATATTTTGGCCCTTGCAAATCGGCGAGGATACCAATCGGACGCCCCATCTTAGCCTCAACCGCGCGCACTGTTTTAACGCGCGCCGCATGCTCTTCTTGCGTGCCATGACTAAAGTTCAGTCGCACCATGTTAACACCTGATTCCACTAGCTTTTCTAGCATATCGGCTTGGCCTGTTCTGTCGCCAATCGTGGCCAGAATTTTGGTACAATTCACATTCGACATCCGTTATCACCCCCAATTTATGAAAACGTCTGATTTAAAGATGGGCGCATCATAGACCAGCCATTTAGCCAAAAGCAAGGAGCGCCCCTGATAAGACCTCATAATAAAATCAAAAATAGCAAGGAAACAATTTTCAGTTAGTCATTGAAATCTAAAGATGAGCTTATTAGTTTGGGAAGTAATGAGGTCCTATACAATGTAAGGGGGCTCGTAATTATTCTTGGGAGAGAAAAGATGAAAAAGTTTATTGGCGCTGCAGCATTAGCAGCATCATTGGCTTCACCAGCTTTTGCTGATGGCCATGGTGTCAAAATCGGCGTATTTCTAGGTTTCACTGGCCCGATTGAATCAATCGTTGCCAACATGGGCCCAGCCGCTGAAATGGCAATCAATGAAGTGTCTGAAAGCGGCGCGCTTTTGGGTGGTAAGAAAGTATCTGCTGTACGCGGTGATACAACATGTGTAGACGCGGCCGCGGCAACAGCCACAGCTGAACGTCTTATCACAACAGACGGCGTTGCGGCGATGGTCGGCGGTGACTGTTCTGGTGTCACAGGTGCGACATTGCAGAACGTTGCGCGTCCAAACGGTATTGTGATGGTTTCACCATCAGCCACATCACCTGCTCTTTCAACAGCAGAAGATGATGGCTTGTTCTTCCGTACAGCCCCATCAGACGCACGTCAGGGCCAGATTGTCGCCGAAATCCTAAAGGAAAAGGGTGTTGGTTCAATCGCTATCACATACACAAACAATGATTATGGCAAGGGTCTTGCAGACGCTATCCAAGCAAACTTCGAAGCAGGCGGCGGTGAGGTCACAATCTCAGCGGCACACGAAGATGGCAAGGGTGACTATTCAGCTGAAGTTGGTGCCTTGGCACAAGCAGGCGGCGATGTTCTTGTTGTAGCAGGCTACCTAGACCAAGGTGGTAAGGGCGTTATCCAAGGCTCGCTAGACACAGGCGCGTTTGACACATTCTATCTACCAGATGGCATGGTCGGCGACTCACTACCAGCCGCTATCGGCTCAGCTCTTAACGGCTCATATGGCGCAAACCCAGGCACAGACAGCCCAGGCGCAGCAAAGTTCGCCGCAATGGCAGATGGCTTTGATGGCACATCAGCCTTTGCAGCAGAATCATATGACGCCGCAGCGCTTATCATGTTGGCCATGCAAGCCGCAGGTTCAACAGACTCATCAGCGCTAAAAGACAAAGTCTTTGAAGTTGCTAACGCACCGGGTGAAAAAATCTACCCAGGTGAGCTAGCAAAAGCGTTGAAGATCATCGCATCAGGTGGTGATGTTGACTATGTTGGCGCCTCAGCGGTTGAGCTTATCGGCCCAGGTGAATCAGCTGGTAACTATCGCCAGATTGAAATCAAAGACCAAGCAATCTCAGTGGTAGGTTACCGCTAAGCCGCGATTTTGCGTTATAATTATGAACAGCCCGAACCATGTTTCGGGCTGTTTTTTTACGCCTAGTTAAGTTACTTTTAAATTATTACCCCTTTAGACGTGAAAAGGTAGGGCAATCCCATGATTGTTGTCGAAGATATTCACAAACATTTCGGCGGTCTGCGCGCGGTTGACGGCGCGTCCTTGACCATTGAGACAGGCGCTATCAC
>DBMZ01000046.1:11325-15058 GCA_002299005.1 Alphaproteobacteria bacterium UBA685
TTGCTTGATGGCGAAGATATTTCCGGCCTTGCCCCGCATGAATTATTCGGCAAAGGGCTTTTGCGCACATTCCAAATCGCGCATGAATTTTCCACCCTATCGGTACGCGAGAATCTGATGATGGTGCCAGCCGCCCAATCAGGCGAATCTCTGATTAGCACATGGCTATCACCGAAAAAGGTCGCCGAAGAAGAAGAGCGTGTGCGTGCACGCGCAGATGAAGTCATCGACTTTCTTGAAATTGGCCATGTCGCAGATGAATTGGCAGGCAATCTATCAGGTGGTCAGAAAAAGCTGTTAGAGCTTGGCCGCACCATGATGGTTGATGCCAAAATCGTCTTTTTGGACGAGGTCGGTGCGGGGGTTAACCGCACCTTGCTGAACACAATCGGTGATGCGATCCTGCGCTTGAACAAAGAGCGCGGCTATACCTTTTGCATGATTGAGCATGATATGGAATTTATCTCACGTCTTTGCGACCCTGTTATCTGTATGGCAGAGGGGCGCGTGCTTGCCACAGGCACAGCCGAAGAGGTCAAGAATAATGAAGAGGTCATCGAAGCCTATCTTGGCACCGGCCTTAAGAACAAAGACCTAAAGAATAAAACCACGAAAAACAAACCGGCACAGGAGAGCAAATAATGGCTTTTCTTATTGGTCAGAACATGACCGGCGGCTATGGCGGCGCTGATATTTTGCATGATTGCACCATTGGTGTTGAAAAGGGCGAAATTGCCGTTGTTGTGGGCCCGAACGGGGCAGGCAAATCAACCGCGATGAAGGCGGTCTTTGGCATGCTGAACATCCGCGAAGGACAGGTCTTGATGGATGGCGAGGATATCACCGCCCTATCACCGCAAGACCGCGTCCTAAAGGGGATGGGCTTTGTGCCGCAAACGGCCAATGTCTTTACCTCTATGACGGTTGAAGAAAACCTTGAGATGGGCGCCTTTATCCGCAGTGATGATTATCATGAGACGATGGAGCAGGTGTTTGATCTGTTCCCTATCTTGCGAGAAAAAAGACGCCAGCCAGCAGGCGAGCTATCAGGTGGCCAGCGCCAGCAAGTGGCCGTCGGCCGTGCGCTGATGACACAGCCAAAGGTTCTGATGCTTGATGAGCCAACAGCCGGTGTATCACCGATTGTGATGGATGAATTATTTGACCGTATCATCGAGATTGCCAAAACAGGCATCGCGATTTTGATGGTTGAGCAAAATGCCAAACAAGCGTTGAACATTGCCGATAAGGGCTATGTGCTTGTCCAAGGGCGTAATCGTTACACAGACACAGGCGACGCCCTTATGGCAGACCCTGATGTTCGCAAAGCATTCTTGGGGGGTTAATCAGATGGAAAGTTTAAACGCCTTTGTGCTTCTCGCTAATTTCGTTCTTGTGCCAGGCATCACCTATGGGTGCCAATTGGCGCTTGGCGCGCTTGGGGTGACGCTTATTTATTCGATTTTGCGCTTCTCAAATTTCGCGCATGGTGAGGCGATGTCATTTGGCACGATGGCCGTGATTTTATTCACATGGGCCTTGCAAAGCTGGGGCGTCAGCCTTGGCCCCTTGCCAACCGCCTTGCTTGCGATACCTGTCGGCATTCTTGCTTCAATCTTCTTGCTCCTTGCCACAGACAAGGTCGTCTATCGCTTTCACCGCGCCAAAAAGGCAAGTCCTGTGATTTTGATGATCGCCTCGCTTGGTGTGATGTTCTTTTATAATGGTCTTATCCGTTTCATCATCACGCCAAAGGATCGTAATTTCTCAGATGGTGAGCGCTTTATTGTCACCGCGCGTGAGTTCAAAACCATGACAGGTCTTGAACAAGGCCTCTCAATTAAGATGACGCAAGGTATCACGGTTGTCATAACGCTTATCTGTGTTGCTTTGCTGTTCTGGTTTTTGAATAAAACACGCACAGGCAAATCAATGCGCGCTTATTCAGATAATGAGAATCTAGCCCTGCTTTCAGGCATTAATCCTGACCGTGTTGTGATGATCACATGGATTTTGGTTGGCGCATTGGTGACCATCGCTGGCACGCTCTATGGGCTTGATAAATCTTATAAGCCCTTTACCTATCTGCAATTGCTCTTGCCGATTTTTGCGGCCGCGATTGTCGGCGGTCTAGGCTCCCCTTTGGGCGCGATCGCAGGCGGCTTTGTCATCGCCCTCTCAGAGGTGCTTGTGACCTTTGCCTATAAGCGCTTCTTTGGCTATTTAATCGATGGGTTCAAGCCTGATGGGCTGATGCAGCTCTTATCGACAGACTATAAATTTGCCGTTTCATTCACCGTCTTGGTCATTGTCCTGCTGGTCAGACCGACAGGTATTTTTAAGGGGCAGACGCTATGATTTTCAAAAATAGAGACGTTGTTCTTTTTGGTGCCATGGGCCTGTTATTTCTGGCCGTTGGCTTTATGCAAAGCTGGAACCTATCGCTGGCAATCTTAAATCTCGGCCTTATCTCAGCCATTATGGCATTGGGTGTGAACATCCAATGGGGTTATGCGGGCCTTTTGAATGTTGGTGTTATGGGCTTTGCCGCGCTTGGCGGCTTGGCAGCTATCTTGGTCTCAGCCCCGCCTGTGCAAGAGGCATGGGCCGCGGGCGGCGGCGGTGTTATCTATACATTGCTGGTGGTGATAGCGACGATTATTGCCGTCTTATTTGCGATGCGCAAAACCACAGGCGCCCGCAGAAGGTGGCTTATCACCGCCATTGGCGTTATCGGCTTTTTCTGTGCGCGCTATTTCTACGGCCCTGCCACAGAGGCGATTGAACAGGTTAACCCTGCGACCTCTGGCTATCTAGGTGGTGCGGGCATGCCGATTATCTTCTCATGGGTTGTCGGCGGTATCTTTGCCGCAGGCGCCGCATGGGTGGTTGGCAAGGTCGCGCTTGGTTTGCGCTCTGATTATCTGGCGATTGCCACCCTTGGTATCTCAGAGATCATCATCGCGATTTTGAAATTCGAAGATTGGATGACAAGAGGCGTGAAGAACGTCATTGGCCTGCCAAGGCCTGTGCCTTATGAGGTCAATATTCAAAAGTCAGTCTTCTTCCAAGAGCTTGCCGCCTCAGCCAATATCCCATTGATTGAGTTTTCCTCCATCATTGTGAAATTATGCTATGCCTTGCTATTTGGCGCGGTTTTGCTCTTCATCCTGTATCTGTCTGAAAAGGCGTTGAACTCGCCATGGGGCCGCATGATGCGCGCTATCCGTGATAATGAAACCGCCGCCGAAGCGATGGGCAAGGATGTCACAGGGCGCCATCTGCAAGTCTTTATCCTAGGCTCTGCCGTTATTGGTGTTGCGGGCGCGATGTTGACCACAATTGATGGCCAATTCACCCCTGCCTCGTACCAGCCATTGCGCTTTACCTTCTTGATTTGGGTGATGGTCATTGTTGGCGGGTCAGGCAATAATCGCGGCGCGGTGCTTGGCGGTTTCTTGATTTGGTTCGCATGGGTTGAGGCAGAACCAATTGGCCTATGGCTGATTGAGTTGCTTACCTCAGGGATGGCTGATGATAATAGCCTGCGCACCCATTTGCTCTCATCTGCCGCGCATATGCGCTTGATGACGATGGGCCTTATTTTGCTATTGGTCTTGCGATTTGCCCCGAGGGGCCTCTTGCCTGAACGGCTTCGTTAAGCGCTATCAAACCATCAAGGGCTAGATAATCATATTTATCTGGCCCTATTTTTGGCCCTATTTTCTGGCCC
>DBMZ01000046.1:15108-16851 GCA_002299005.1 Alphaproteobacteria bacterium UBA685
TGGCCCTATTTTCTGGCCCAAATTTGCGCATGACGCGCCCCGCACCCGTCACATTCAAAATGATAGGCTCGCGCTTCCTTGCCACAAGACTGGCATGACCAATAATGCGCACGCGGCGCTATCGCGGCCTGTTCAAGCGCTGTTTGATGCGCCCCTTCATCTGCCAGCCCCAAAGCGATTGCCGCCTGTATCCGATAATAATCATTATGCGGCACAAAGGCGTCTGATAGATGGCTCAATGCCTGTGAGGCAGAGGCCCAAATGCCGACCTCTATGGCAAATTCAGCCACCGCGATATAGCCCTCATCCGCCTGTTTTGACTTTGCCGCAAGCCCCATCGCATGGGTGATAAATTGCCCGTCATTATCATTGCGCACATCACGCAAAATCCGCAAATTGCCGATATGAGGTGTCAGGCTAAAGGCCTTGCTTGCTTGTTTTTCAGCGCCGCGCCGATCGCCCTTTTCACTCAGCAGGCCGACAAGACATGCACTAGCGGGTGAGAAATCTGCGACCTCGCCCAAGGCCTGTTCACAAAGCGCGATCGCCTCTTGCATAACCGCCTTTGACAAGGGCTTATCTTCGCCTCGAGCCGCCTCTATCATCTCTTCTGCCATTTGCAGAGACAGGCTTGCATAGAGCAGGCGGCTTCTCTCAACCTCTTGCGCTGATTGGCCGCCTGAATGATTGAGATAAACCTTGAGGCACTCAACCGCCTTTGCCCAATCCTTATTATGAAGCGCTTCTTTCAAAATAACCTGCGCCACTTCTGGCGAAGTTGGCTCTAGCGCAAAGGCCGTATTGGCCGCGATATAGGCGTCTTTTGCGCTTGTGCTATCACCTGTCTCAAGAGCTGTTTGCTGGTGCAAGCGCATCAGGCCCAATTGCCCAAAATAGGCTGTGTCTGGCGAGGCGGCTAATTTCTGGAAATAGCGTGATGCGGCTTTTTTGTCACCATTCGCATAGCTTGATTGCGCCACAAGCAAATCTGTTAAGACCCCCTTATCGAGCAATTTTTCAGCGCGTCTTGCCTGTTTATTGGCCGCCCTGCTATCGCCCGCGGCAAGTGCCACAAACCCCATCGATAGGGCCGCCTCACCCTTTATGCGCCGCCGTGCTTGCCAGCCTTGCGAGAATAAAGATGGCCAGCGCACCAGCGCGCGCACCATACGGTCAACAAAGATGCCGACAACGCACAGCAGAGCTATCACAACCACCAGCGCAGAGCTATCTATCTGTGCGCTATAGCCAAGCCATGTGATTTCACTCACCCCTTCTTGGTCGGCGAGCCATGCGGCGGCAAAGGCGATAAACAGTGCCAGAACGACAAATAACAACGCACGAAACATCATGACACATCACCCTTTTGTGCCAGCAGGCCTGTTATCAAATCCAGTAATCGGCCCTCAAGCGCCCTGACCGCCTCTATCTTCTTGCGCCACTGCACCAGCCTCTTATCCTCATAATCGAGGCTCGCCCGATAGAGCTCATCAAGATTACCCTCATCAAGATTCGCAACCACAAGAGCGGGCGGTCTTGCCATCGCATCATCAGTCACTTGTGGCTGTGACAAGCTTGGACTATCTGGCGTTACCTGTGGCGTTACCTCTGCTGTTACCTGTGGCTCATCCAAGGCTTTCAGCTTTATAAGACCCGCAAACCAGTCTTTGGCCCCTTGCAAGAGACCAGACGATAAAGGCGTATCATTTAAATCTTTCGCCTCATCCCCTATATCCCCTATAT
>DBMZ01000046.1:16963-17562 GCA_002299005.1 Alphaproteobacteria bacterium UBA685
CCTATATCCCCTATATCCCCCATATCCGCGGCAGGCATGCCACCTATCTCGCCCAGCAATGAACGCCCTTGGGATAATAACTCTTGCGGATTAAGCGTTTGATAATCTTGCCAGAATGTCTGCAAAGATGGATGAGACGGCGCGCCTTTTAAGGCATCTATCACAGGCGCAAAATGCGCGGCATCCGCCCCCGCAGAGATAGACTGCCATAACAGCAAAGCGACAATTGCCTCTGCCTTGGCCCCGCCTGCTCCAGCCGTTATCTCTGCCCGTATCTTTGGCAGTGCTTGGCGCATATTGGCCAGCTCTTCTGCTTGCGCCTCGATGATGTTACGAAGCGCCTCTATCTCTTCTCGCTGTTCTGATAGGGGCGCTATCGCATCACCTATGCGGCTATTCAGCGCCTCTTCTTGTGCGGTCTTATATGCGCGTTGTTCAAACAAAGTCACCGCCGACAGGCCAAGCGCACAAACCGCGATACCAACCGCCAAAACCGCCCCTAATGAGCGCGCTTGCTTTGGCGCATCAGATGCCTGCTGTGGCGCATCAGATAATTGTGCCGCCGTCTCTTTTGCGCCGCCTGACGCGCTCTCAGCTTC
>DBMZ01000046.1:17744-22598 GCA_002299005.1 Alphaproteobacteria bacterium UBA685
ATCTTTACGTGCGCGCGTCTTTGCCTTGGGTGTTTTTTTTGGTGCCACGCTATCGCTCGTCCTTTTCCCGCTCATTCAGCCAATCACAAATGACCGCCGCCTGCACAGATAAAGCCCGTTTACGACGGCTAATAATAATAGACCGCCAGCCATCTGTCTCCGCCGCCTTTGCCACTTTGGGGGAGATCGCATAAAGGCTTATCTTATCTCTAACGTGCCATAAATCATGGCTATGAAGCAATTGGGCAAAGGCGCTTAATTGCGCTTTTGACAAGACCATAATGGCGCTCACCTCACCAGCGCTAAGCGCGTCTATCACAGCGGCAGGCAAATGCGTGGCCGCCTGCATTTCATAGACCACCGCCTCATCAATAATATGCCTATCAGCGCCAAGAGCAGAGGCGATATCAAAACTAATCTGACTGCCACGGAGCCAACATAATTTCTGCCCATGTGCGAGCAGACCATCGCGCAGATAGCCATCAATCATCTTGGCAAGCGCCGCACCATCAGATGGCCCTGACAGCACCTTTTGACACCCGCGCGCACGCGCCATCGCCGCGCTTGCTCTGCCAATGGTGAAAACAGGTCTATCTTGCGCCGTATCAGGCAAAGCATAGGCCGCCTGTCCAGATGTGATGATAAAGCCAGCCGCCTCATTCACGAGCGTATAATCATAGGGTTTTTTGACGCCCTGATGGGCAGGGGCCGCCATCGCGTTCACACCATAAGCATGAAGCCGCGTGCAATCAGAGGCGGCAAGTTCTTTATCTCTTAATGATAAAATCATACCTTAACAGCCCTCTTAAATGGCGCTTTAGAATAACCCTCTGGGATATTTGCAATAGCTGGGAAAGCCCCCCTTGCTATGCGAGGAAGTCGCGCCCACCACATTGTGATAATAGCGCATCTGCCACCTGAACACCAAGCGCTTCTGCCTCATCACCATCATCGCTTATCATCGAGGTCATAACAGCTTCGAATTTTTGCGCCCCATCTGTGCTAAGAACCATGCCTTGCAAGCGCAATTGACCATCGGCCAAAATATCCGCCACAGCCCCAATCGGCGTGCGGCAAGACCCGTCAAGATGGGCCAGCATCGCGCGTTCTGCTCTGGTACAAAGGGCGGTTTGTGCGCAATGCATCATGGCAAAAACATGCCTCATCGCATCGGCGCGCGCCTCATCTTGTGTGGCAATTTGAATGGCGATAACACCTTGCGAGGCGGCGGGCATCATCTCAGTCTCTGCCAACGGGTGCCCCTTATCGTCAAGGCCAAGCCGCTCAAGACCCGCCATCGCCAAGATAATCGCATCATAAGCGCCTGCCTCTAATTGGGCGAGGCGTCTTTGCACATTACCGCGCAATAATTTAATCTCAAGGTCAGGACGCGCATTGCGCAAAATAGAGGCGCGGCGCACAGATGATGTGCCTATCACCGCGCCTTGCGGCAAATCTGCCAGCGATTTATACGGCCCAACAAGCGCATCACGCCTATCAGCGCGCGGCAAAACACAGCATAAGGCCGTGCCATCTGCCAAGACCGTTTCCATATCCTTAAATGAATGCACCGCCGCATCCGCCTTGCCTTGCACCATCACAGCTTCCAGCGCTTTGATGAAGACCCCCTTGCCACCAATTTCGACAAGCGGTCTGTCCAATATCTCATCACCAGAGGTTGAGATGCCTGTCACCTGATGGGCGCAATCACCCAATTGTGCGGTGACAATATCTGTCTGCACCATCGCCAATTTCGATTGACGCGTCACAATCCGCAAAGGATTTTCTGCAAAGATTTCGTGATAGGACTTCATGACTTCTGTCTAATGATGTATCAAATAGATGCAAAGGAAAAAATGGCTCATGACCGCGCATATTGTGAAAAAAGATGACAAAATGGCCCCTGTCACCATCTTAGGGCTTGAAAGCTCTTGTGATGAGACAGCCGCCGCGATTGTGCGTTCTGACCACCAGATCCTCTCAAATGTCATCGCCTCTTCGTCTGAAATTCATGCCGCCCATGGGGGCGTTGTGCCAGAGATTGCCGCAAGAGCGCATCTTGATACGCTAGAGCCTGTCGTGCGCCGCGCCCTTGCAGAGGCCGCGATTAGCTGGGATGAGATTGATGGCATTGCCGCCACCGCTGGCCCGGGGCTGATAGGCGGCGTTCTGGTCGGCACCGTTGCCGCCAAAGCGATGGCACAATTCCATGACAAGCCCTATTACGCCATCAACCATCTAGAAGGTCATGCGCTAACGGCCCGCCTGACAGATAAGGTCGCTTTTCCTTATTTGCTATTGCTTGTCTCAGGTGGCCATACACAAATCTTGCTTGTCAAAGGCATTGGTGATTATGAGCGTCTTGGCACCACAATGGATGATGCCGCAGGAGAGCTGTTTGATAAGGGGGCCAAAGTGCTTGGTCTTGGCTATCCGGGCGGGCCAGCAATTGAAAAAGCCGCGCTTGCAGGCAATCCAAAAGCGCTGCGTCTGCCGCGCCCGTTAAAAGGCGCCGCTCATTGTCACTTTTCTTTCTCAGGTCTTAAAACCGCGCTCGCACAAGCCTTTGAGAAACATGGCGCCGCGCATTCAATCGCTGATTATGCCGCCTCATTACAAGCCGCTATTACAGAATGCCTTGGTGACCGCATTAATAAGGCGCTTGATATCGCCCTTACCAATGAGGCTTTTGCCAAAGACCCTGTCTTAGTTGTCGCAGGCGGTGTCGCCGCCAATAAAGCGATTGCCGCAACCCTCGATGAGACAACCAGCAAACGCGGCATCCGCTTGGCAGTGCCGCCGGCTAAATTATGCACAGATAATGCCGCGATGATCGCATGGGCTGGTGTTGAATATGCCTTTCTTGGCACATCTTCCCCGCTCGATTTTGCCCCACGCCCCCGCTGGCCCTTGGATAAGACAGCCGCCCCGCCGCCCGGTCGCGGCGTACGCCCCTAACAAATAAAGGCCCCCTAATATGGCACAAAAAGACCTGGCACAAAAAGACCCGGCACAAAGACCGCAAATTCTCATCATAGGCGGCGGTGCGTGGGGTGCGGCGATTGCCGCGATATTGACAAAGCAACCTCATCTTGACGCCACTTGTCTTGTGCGTGATGAGGCGACCGCCAAAGCCCTATCATCTGGCATCGTGCCGCGCCTTGATAATATGCCCCTGCCATGCACGCTTGACGCCACGACAGATGAGGCATTAATCGCGCACGCAGATGCGATTTATCTGGTATTGCCTGCCGCCGCAACCGGCGAAGCGATTGCCCTGATTGAGCGCACAGCCCGCCCTGATTGCCCGATTATTCTCTGCGCCAAAGGCCTGATTGATGTCGCTGATACGACCGGCTCAACAGGCACCACAGCCTTGTTACTGCCCGAATTTATGAAGCAAGCCGCGCCAAACAGAGCCTTTGCGATGCTATCAGGCCCGTCTTTTGCTGATGAGGTCATAAAAGGCCTGCCTTGCGCGCTTGTCGCCTCATCATCTAGCAAAGCATTGGCAGATGAAATCGTGCGCCATTTCACCCATAGCACGATGCGGCTTTACTCAAATGATGACCCTATGGGTGTCGCGGTTGGCGGAGCGGTGAAAAATGTCATCGCTTTGGCGGCGGGCATTTCTGCTGGCCTTGGTCTGGGCGATAATGCCAAAGCCGCCCTTATCACAAGAGGCCTTGCTGAGACAGGGCGTCTTATCACAGCCCTTGGCGGCAATCCTAATGTCCTTAATGGGCTGGCGGGCATGGGCGATTTGACCCTCACAGCGGCCGGGCCACATTCGCGCAACATGGCCTATGGGCTGGCATTGGGCGCTGGCAAACCCTTGCCAGATGCGCTTGCAGAAGGGGCAAGAACAGCGCCTATTTTGCATCAACGCGCCACCGCCTTAGGCATAGAAATGCCCATCACCCACGCGGTCACAAAAGCATTACAAGGCGCAGATCTTACCATGCTTATAACAGAGCTACTAGCACGCCCACCTGCGCCAGAATAAAGGGGATAATATGGCTTATTGGCTGTTCAAATCAGAACCATCATCTTGGTCATGGCAAGATCAAATCGCCAAGGGAGATGCGGGCGAGGGCTGGGATGGTGTGCGCAATTATCAGGCCGCCAATAATATGAAAGCCATGGCCATAGGCGATCGCGGCTTTTTCTATCATTCGGTCAATGAGAAACAAATTGTCGGCATTGTTGAGGTCATCCAGACCTATCATCGCGATCCCACAGATGCCTCTGGCCGCTTTGGGATGGTGACGGTCAAGGCGCTGAAATCTGTCACCAGCCCTGTGACGCTGGCGATGATAAAGGCAGAGGCGTGCTTGCAAGATTTCGCACTCATCCGCCAGTCACGCCTATCTGTTGTGCCTGTTAGTGAGGCGCAATGGGCGTTTATTCTACAAATGGCCGAAACAGACCTCTGAGAGATTTCTGGAGACTATTGCGCTTCGGCTTTTTGCGAGCGCAAAACAAAATATAAATTACGCGCATAAATAAACAGGCCCAGCCCCTGACCGCACATAATCACCGGATCTTGGCGCCAAATCGCATAAAGGAACAGTACCGCGCCGCCGCCGATTGAGAAATACCAAAAGGTGACAGGGATAACTGATTTGCCCGCACCTTCAGACTTAATCCATTGGATGATAAAACGGCTGGCAAATAAAGCCTGACCGCCAAAGCCGACAATGATCATAATCTGCTCTGGCTCTGTTGCCAATGAGGCAGGCAAGAACGGCAAGAGCATGACCAAAAAACTGCCAACGCCAAGAGCGCCTGTGGCAATCGCGTCTGACAAAGCGCCAATCATGAGCTTGTCCCCTTTTTCTTAACAGCTTTTTT
>DBMZ01000033.1:0-2298 GCA_002299005.1 Alphaproteobacteria bacterium UBA685
GCGGCCTTGGCCGAGTATCTTGCGGCTTTTCGCGATCAAGACACAATCCGCGCCACTTGCGAAGATTACCGCGCCGCCGCAACCATTGATATTGCGCATGATGACGCGGATGAGGGCCGCAAATTATCGATGCCACTTCAGGTGTTATGGGCCGAAGGCGGGGCAGTGAACCGCTATTTTGATGTCCTAAAATTATGGAACGAACGCGCCGATATAGTTGAAGGGCAAACGGTCAAAGCAAGCCATTATATGCCAGAAGAAATCCCCGAAACACTAACCGCCCTGATAGCCCCCTTCCTAGGGCGCAATTTGTAGGACGGGTTCCTAGAACTCTCCTGTAAGGGTAACCTTACCGCATCGTAAGCTATGGGTATTGTCAAGAAACAGAGCGATGCGCAATGAGTAGCAATGCCTTGTTTTTTAATCTTTTTTTAACGTTCTCTGTATACAAAAATATAGGTATGCCTCTTTGCACATTTAGGTATCAGCCAAAGGCGTAGGACACACCCTCTTGGCGCGATTATTATTCACGGCATTTGATAGATTATAATTTTCACTATGGTCTTGCTTGATGACGACATATGAAGAATTACAAAAGACTTATGACGCCTGCGAGAAGGCATTGGATTATGATCTATCCGTCAGACTTCGCAGATCTCTGAGTTGGCTAAAAAGAGCCGAGAGAGAGACTGACGATATAGACGCCTCTTTTATCTTTCATTGGATATCGTTTAATGCAGCTTATGCAGGGGGATATAGCAAGAGGCAAGATTATAAAGAGAGAGACGCCTTTAATCGTTTTTTTGGAAAACTTGTGCGTCATGATACGGACAAAAAAATATACTCACTCATATGGGATAGCTTTTCACAGGAAGTGAGAGGGATTTTGAACAATCAATATATTTTCAGCAGCTATTGGAATGAGGATAAACCGGACGACACGCAATATTGGTCAGCAGAATTTGCAAAAGATACACGGAAAGTAAACCGTGCCTTAGCCGGTCAAAAAACAATTGTCATCTTGAGTATATTATTTCAAAGGATATATGTGCTTCGAAACCAAATGTTCCATGGAAGCGCAACTTGGCAGGGGACTGTGAACAGGTCACAAGTCATTGATTGTCAAAAGTTGATAGCAAATATCACGCCCCTATTTATCGAAATTATGCTTCGTTATCCAGAAAAAGATTGGGGCAAATTACAAGTACCGTCCAAACCCAGATAGCGGACAGCACCTACCCCTATTCAGCCAACAGAAAATCGCAATAGATAAAGCCGCTTCGTTCTACCACCTCGCCCTTTTCGAATGCCAAGCCCTTGGCAAAGCCGGGGCCATTGGCGACGACGGTATGGAACTCTCCATATTCTCCGCACGGGTCAACCCCCTCTGGCAAAGCGTCTAGGAAGGCCTCATCATAACGGGCACCGCATAATTCCGCCGGCAGTTTCTTCGGGTCAAGCGTCACAATATAAGCCTCAAGATTGGCCGCTAACATATCTTGCGCAAGGGCGGTCGTATCCCTGCCCCATAAAGGCGTGTGAAGCATCACCCCATAAGGTTCAAACAATGATTTGCGATAGGCTAGCACGTCGGCGAGGAACAAATCGCCAAACACCCAATCCCCGACGCCCTCATCACGCAATTTCTTCACCAGCCCGCCCATACGTTCTTGATAAATCTCGTCTGTACAGGGGTTGGGCAAAGGCAAATCAATAAACGGCAAGCCAAGCGCCTCTGCCTGTGCCTCTGCGATAGAGCGGCGCGTGCCATGTATCGCCACTCGCTCATATTCTTCGTTTGAGCTTGATACCAGCGCGACAACATCCAATTCACCCATCTCGCGCGCGCGCGCCAATGCAAAAGTGCTATCCTTCCCTGAAGACCATGACATTACGGCTTTTTTCTGTGTCATCTAAGCGCTCTTTCTATGGCATCTAGCCCATCTGTTAGGGCCGCGGGCCCGGGTTGTAAAATCAGAGGTGATTTGATTTCGACAATATGCTGATTGGCAATCGCCGGTATCGCGCCCCAGCCATCTCTTGCCATAATCGCCTCCTTGTTCACCTTTTTACCGCACCAGCTTGCAAGCATGATATCTGGTTTGGCCTCTATGACCTCGGCAGATGTCACAAAGCGATCTGATGCCGCCTTTTGCTGTGCAAGATGCGGAAACACATCCTGTCCACCAGCGGCATGCACCAATTCAGACACCCAGTGAATGCCCGATATCATCGGCTCATCCCATTCTTCAAAATAAACTTTTGGACGCGGCTTGTCTGTATATTTAGCCGCCATCG
>DBMZ01000033.1:2484-3460 GCA_002299005.1 Alphaproteobacteria bacterium UBA685
TCAAGGATTTTATCAAGCTTTGCTGAGGTAAAGGCACCAACACGTGGCTTTTCTTGGCGCACTTGTGGCGGGCGCACCGCATAGCCTGTTACGCCGACAATCCGCTTATCCTCACCAAGCAAATAAAGCGTTTCAACCGTCTCTTCGGTCAGGCAAATAATGCGCTCTGGGGGGAATTTACGTAATGACATGCGCGCTACTCACCCGTCAGGTTATTGGTGGGATTGCCCGCCGCAAAAGCATCAATATGCCCGACCAGCTGATCCCACAAAACTTGCATCGCCTCATCAGAGGCCCATGCCGTATGGGGGGTTAGCAAAAAGTTCGGGCGATGCAGATTTTGCATAAAAATATGGTTTGGCGCAGGCGGCTCTTCTGTGACCACATCAAACCCAGCGCCAGCGATTTCTTTTGCCTCAAGCGCCTCTATCACATCGACCTCATTCACCAGACCGCCGCGTGAGGCATTGATAAGGATGGCCGTTTTCTTCATCGCCTTAAATTCAGCCTTGGCAATCAAATTTGTCGTCTCGGGCGTGAGCGGACAATGAAGCGAAAGCACATCTGCCGTCGCTATGACCTCATCAAAGGGGTGGGTGCCATCAGGGATAGTTGCCGCCCCTTTGCGCGCCGCCCGCATTATCCGCATCCCGAATGCCTCAGCAATCCGCGCCACTTGACTGCCAATGCTCCCTGTCCCAATAAGCCCTAGAACAGAGCCCTTTAGATCGGCAATCGGATGGTTGAAAAAGCAAAATTGCTGTGAGGCTTGCCAAGCGCCCTCTTCCACATCCGCGCCATAGCCCTTTAGCGCACGACGCAAGCCTAAAATCATGGCAAAACAATGCTCTGGCACAGTCGTTGTCGCATAGCCTGTGATATTAGAGACAATAATCCCGCGCGCCTTACAGGCCGCTATATCAATCTTATCAAAGCCTGTTGCCGAAATAGCCACCATCTTAAGCTTTGGCAATTG
>DBMZ01000157.1:0-446 GCA_002299005.1 Alphaproteobacteria bacterium UBA685
AAACTGGGGGGTGTTAGGATGAGTGTGTCACCTGTTTTGTCGCTAGATGCGCGCTATTGTACCGTTCCAGCGATTTTTAAAAACGAACAAGAAAGCTTGTTTGCGAAAACATGGCAATTTGCCGGCCATCAGTCTCTGCTTGAGAAGACAGGTGATTATTTTACCTTTGAGATTGCAGGGGAAAGCTTGTTTTGCGTGCTTGGCCGTGATGGGGTTATTCGCACATTTTATAATGTCTGCCAGCATCGCGCGCACCAGCTTGTCACCGGCACAGGTTCATCCAAAATCATAACCTGCCCCTATCATGCGTGGACTTATGATCTCGAAGGCAAGTTCAGGGCAGGGCCCAACACAAAATCAGTTGAAGGCTTTGATGGCAGTAAAATTTGCCTAAGCGATGTGCGCACAGAGGTCTTTTTAGGGTTTATCTTTGTCAATTTAGACCC
>DBMZ01000157.1:836-1230 GCA_002299005.1 Alphaproteobacteria bacterium UBA685
ATACGACCGAATGTCAGAATCTCGATGATATGACCTATGAGATTGATACCTCAAAGCCGAATGCGACGAATTATTCTAGCTGGTTTTTATGGCCGCTTTTCTCATTTCAAGTCTATCCGGGCAATGTGATTAACACCTATCATTGGCGGGCGATTGACGCTGATCATGTGGTTGTCTATCGCGGCTGGTACAGCGGCGGCGGGCATGGTGGTGAGGTGGTCTCAAAACTGGCGGTTCAAGATAGACAGACAACCGTCGCAGAAGATATTCACCTTGTCGAATCAGTTCAGCGCGGCTTGCATAGCAGAGGCTATCGGCCGGGCCCATTGGTCGTTGATCCCAAGAGCGGTGTAAATTCTGAGCATTCGGTGAAGGCCTTGCAAAGCTGGATGCG
>DBMZ01000157.1:1445-3812 GCA_002299005.1 Alphaproteobacteria bacterium UBA685
ATAATCTCATTGCGCGAACCAAGACGCATTTTTGGCCCCCAACAGCCCGCACCTGATGAGACATAAAGCTGGCTGTTGCCTTGCTGATAGTGGCCATAATTTGCTTTAAATTGAAGCTTCACCAGATAATTAAACGGGAATATCTGCCCATTATGCGTGTGGCCAGATAGCATCAGATCTGTGCCCGCCGGATGCGTGCCCCATAGGCCCGGCTGATGCACAAGCAACAAGTTAAACGCGCTATCAGAGATAAGCTTTTTGGCAAATTCCGCCTGTGTGGCGATTGGCTGATTATCACTAATGCCGATGATGTTGATATGCTCATGCGCTATTGCCTCATTATCAAGGCTGGTGATGTTATAATCGGCCAATGATGTAAGTTTATCGGCATGGTTTTTCACATAATATTCATGATTGCCTGTGATGAAATAGACCGGCTTGTTGATCTGTCGCAAAGGGGCTAATTGGCTTGGCACAAAGGCGCTTGAGTCAAAAAGATCGCCGCCTATGACAAGAAAATCAAAATTTAAGCCCGTAATTTTATCGATAATAGCTTCAAGGTGAGAGGCTTTGTTTGAGCCTAGATGTACATCTGAGATGAAGATAAAGCTGGTTTCGCTGGTTAATTTTGATGAGGCTATTTGCAGGGGCCTTATGACAAGCCGCCTTGCGTTAATGAGGCTATAGGCAACCAGAGAGAGGCTAGTAATCAGGGCGACTATGCCGAAATGCCGCTTAAAATCAGGCGCGATGCTTGCCAAAAGATAGGCCGCACCAAAGATCCAAAGGCAGGTAAAACCAATGCCCATGCCATAATAGGTGAAGTTCGATAAAACCTTCGCGGTCACATGTGTGCGCATATAAATGATGAGTATGACGGCTATGATAAAGGCCGCTATAACCGCCTGATAGCTTATAAGCGGGGTGTCTTGCAACAAATAGCCCGCCATGGTGAAGGGCAGCACATATAAGATGAACGCCAAACAAATAATGACAGATAAGAGGATGACATTTGGAATGATGCGCATAATATGTAGATGTCTCTGTAAAGATCGTTTTAGGTGATTTCTGTTTTAATGATGTTCGGCCAGACTGCAAAGCGCTGTTTTGGCTGTGTGAATAGGTGATATGATATGCGTACACAAGTTGTGATAATCGGCGCTGGGCCTGCGGGGCTGTTGTTGGGTAATTTATTGGACCAGCAAAATATCGATAACATCATCCTAGAGCGACAGGGGGCTGATTATGTGCTGGCGCGTATTCGGGCAGGCATATTAGAGCAAACAACGGTTGATATGATGCATCAGGTGGGCGCCGCCACGCGCCTTGCGCAAGAGGGCATTGTGCATAATGGCGTGAATATTGCCTTTGATAAGCAGATGGTGCCAATCGCGCTTGGGGCCTCAACAAATGGTAAGGTTGTGACCGCCTATGGCCAGACGGAGGTCACCAAGGATCTCTATGATTTGCGCTTGCAGAATGATAGCCCCACCTATTATGGCGCCTCAGACGTTAAGCCGCATGATTTTGAAACCGATAAGCCTTATGTGACATTTACTTATGAGGGGCAAAATCACCGCATTGATTGTGATATTATTGTTGGCTGTGATGGCTATCACGGGGTTAGCCGTGCTTCGATACCAACACGCTCAATTAAGACTTATGAGAAGATTTATCCATTTGGCTGGCTAGGCCTTTTATCAGATACACCGCCTGTGGCGCATGAGGTTGTCTATGCCAATGATCAGCGCGGCTTTGCGCTTTGCTCAATGCGCTCGATGACGCGTTCACGCTATTATATTCAGTGTGATACAGATGATAAGGTGGAGAATTGGTCTGATGATGCCTTTTGGGATGAGATCCGCAAAAGACTGCCAGAATCATTGGCACAATCGCTGGTAACAGGCCCATCTTTGGAAAAATCTATCGCGCCTTTGCGGTCTTTTGTGGCAGAGCCTATGTGCTTTGGGCGGCTTTTGCTCGCTGGTGATGCGGCGCATGTGGTGCCGCCAACAGGCGCGAAGGGCCTTAATCTAGCTTTCTCAGATATCCATTATTTGATTAGCGCGCTCACCAGCTTTTTTGCTGACCATGATAAGGCGGCCCTGCCGAATTATTCAAAGGCCGCGCTTGCCCGTGTCTGGAAGACAGAGCGTTTTTCATGGTATCTGACGAACCTGACACACCGCTTTAATGATGATGCGTTTGAACAACGTATGAAAGAAGCAGAGCTGGCCTATATCACAAGCTCAGAGGCAGGGCGCACATCGCTGGCTGAAAATTATGTCGGTTTACCATTATAGGGATGGTCATTACAGAGATGGCCCTTCTTAGGTCGGCGTCCAAATCGGTTCACTAGGTGAACCG
>DBMZ01000157.1:4229-4738 GCA_002299005.1 Alphaproteobacteria bacterium UBA685
TTCCAGCTATCGCCTGAAAATATGGCTGTCTTTATTGGCTTGCTTGTTGTTTGCTTTGCGCTTTGGGGCGGTATTTATTGGGTATTTAACAAATTTTGGGTTGGCCGTTACAAATTTTTACCCATTACACAAAAAGTCTTTGTGGGCGCAAAAGAGAATAAGGTTGATTTATCTCTATCGATTATCGGTGTCACGCTAAATGGTGAGACCAAAGCCTATCCTGCGAATGTGCTTTTCTATCATCACTGCGTCTCAGACGAGATTGGTGGCAAGCCTATTTTGGCCACCTATTGCGGCATGTGCCAGAGCGGGCGTGTCTATGATATTGATTGGGCCGGCGGTGCGCCTCAATTCTCGCTTGTTGGTGCGGTGAATTTTAACGCTGTTCTGCGCGATAGCATCAGCCAATCATGGTGGCGCCAAGAAACGGGTGAATGTGCCAAAGGCGCGCGCAAAGGTGACCAGCTAGAAGATGTCTATTTTGAACAGATGACGCTTGCCAATTGGTT
>DBMZ01000018.1:0-2448 GCA_002299005.1 Alphaproteobacteria bacterium UBA685
GCCTATTCCCGAATAAGCCTGTTTTTGTCTAGAGAGTGTCGGAATAAGGCTGATTTTGTCGTTATATCTTCATTATCATCGCCTAGTATTTATCAATGGATAAGGAAGTAATGTGATGAAGTCGCATGCAAGAGTTGTTGTTATTGGTGGCGGGGCCGTTGGTGTCGGCACATTATATCATCTAGCTAAAAAAGGCTGGTCTGATGTTGTTCTGATTGAACGCAAAGAATTAACCTCTGGTTCCACATGGCATGCGGCGGGCCTGTTGCCATTGTTCAACATGTCTTATTCTGTTGGTCAAATCCACAAATATTCAGTTGAGCTTTATAACAGCTTGCAAGAAGAGACAGGTCTTCATTCAGGCCTTTCGGCGGTCTCAAATATCCGCCTTGCGACAAACCAAGATCGCATGGATGAATATATGCAATATAAGGGCGTGGCAGAAACCATCGGTGTCAATGTCGAAGTGCTGACTCCTGATGAGATTATTGCCCATTGGCCATTGGCGGAAAAAGACGGGCTTATCGGCGGTATTCGCCACCCCGATGATGGCTATATCCAGCCAGCTGATTTGACGCAAGCGATGGCCAAAGGCGCGCGTGATAAGGGCGCTGAGATTTATCGCAACACGACGGTTCAGTCGATTGAGCGCGTCAATGATGAATGGAAAATCACCACAGATAAAGGTGAGATTACCTGTGAGCATGTGGTCTCTTGTACAGGCAACTTTGCACGTCAAACAGGTCGTATGGTCGGTCTTGAGATACCTGTTATCCCTGTTGAGCATCAATATATCGTCACAGAACCGCATCCAGCGATTCTAGAGCGTCAAGCCAAAGGCCTGCCAGAGATGGGTGTTTTGCGCGAATCTGACGGTAGCTGGTATATGCGTGAGGAAAATGGCGGTCTTATCCTTGGCCCTTATGAGAAGGGTGCGCCTGTTTGTTATTTCGATGGCCCCACAGATGATAGCGAATATGAGCTGTTCCAAGAAGATCTTGAACGCCTGATGCCGCATATTGAATCAGCGATTGCGCGTGTCCCGGCATTTGGTGAAGTGGGCGTCAAGAAGGTCTATAATGGCGCGATTGCCTATACGCCAGATGGTAGCCCTATCATTGGCCCGGCTTGGGATTTGCCGAATTTTTGGCTGAATGAAGGTCACAGCTTTGGTATCACCGCCACAGGTGGTGCGGGCTGGCAGTTGGCAGAATGGATTGTCGAGGGTGAGCCGACCATTGATATGAATGGTGTCGACCCAAGACGTTTTGGCAGCTATGCGACTAAGAGCTTCTTGAAAGAGAAGAACGAAGAAGCCTATGCGAATGTCTTTACGATCCATTATCCAGATGAAGAGCGTGAAGCGGGTCGTCCTTTGCGCACAACGCCTTGTTATGATCGCTTGAAATCAATGGGCGCTGTGTTCGGGGCGACCTTTGGCTGGGAGCGTGCGAACTGGTTTGCGCCAGACGGTGTGGCCCAAGAAGATCATTGGTCATTCCGCCGTTCAAACTGGTTTGAGCATGTCGGCAATGAGGTTAAGAACGTGGCTGAGAATGTCGGCGTGCTTGATATGTCTGCCTTTGCTAAGGCGCGTATCGAGGGGCCGGGCGCTGAAGCGTTTTTGGAATATCTGACAGCCAATAAGGTGCCACAGAAAAAAGGCCGCGTCAGTCTAGCGCATGCGTTGGCACCGCGCGGCGGGGTTCATTCTGAATTTACCATCATGCGTGAATCAGATGAGAGCTTCTATCTGGTATCAGCAGGCGCCGCGCAGCGTCTTGACCATGATTGGATTAAAAAGCATATGCCAAAAGACAGATCTGTGACATTCACAGATTTGACCAATTCAATGGGTGTGCTTGTGCTAGCAGGGCCAAAGTCGCGTGAATTGCTATCGCGTTTGACTCTCACAGATCTCTCAAATGAGAATTTCCCATGGCTATCAGCACAAAAGATTGATGTTAATTTGGCGCCAGCGATTGCGGCGCGCGTTAACTTTGTCGGCGAATTAGGCTGGGAATTGCATCATCCGATTGAATATCAAAACCATATTTTCGATGCGCTGTTCAAAGCCGGCGAAGATTTAGGCATTAAGCCTTTTGGTATTCGTGCTATGAATGCGATGCGCTTGGAGAAGTCATATCGTCTTGTTGGCACGGAGATGTCTATCGAATATTCAGCCTATGAATCAGGCTTGCACCGGTTTGTTAGCCAGAAGAAAAATGGCGATTATATCGGCCGTGAGGGTCTTGCGACATGGGAAGCAAAAGGCGCTGATAATGCGTTTGTGACCTTGAAGGTGCATGACACGACAGACGCTGATGCGATTGGTGGCAATCCGATTTATCAAAATGGGACGCTGGTGGGTCGTTGCACCTCTGGTGGCTTTGGGTTCCGTCTTGGCTATTCTATCGCGCTTGCGATGGTGAAGCCTGAATTGGCAGA
>DBMZ01000018.1:2742-4869 GCA_002299005.1 Alphaproteobacteria bacterium UBA685
TCTGCGCCTTTTATCACGCGTCATATCCCCCCTGTGGATATTCTGTCTGATGAAGCGGCTGAGATTATCGAAAATAATGCTGAGACCATTCTAGAAGAGATCGGCATTGATTTCAGAGATGATGCAGAGGCGCTAGATATCTTGCGCAATGTCGGGTGTGATGTGAAGGGCGAGCGTGTTCATTTTCCGCGCGGTCTTGCGCGTGAATTATGCAAAACGGCCCCAAGCCATTTTACACAGCATGCCAGAAACCCGGCGCGGTCTGTTGAAATTGGGGGCAATAAGACGGTCTTTGCGCCTGTTTATGGCCCGCCTTTTGTGCGTGATTTGAATAATGAGCGCCGCTATGCAGAGCTGGAAGATTTCCAGAATATTGTGAAGCTTGTCTATATGTTGCCGGGCTTGCACCATTCAGGTGGTACGGTTTGTGAGCCTGTTGATGTGCCAATTACCAAGCGTCACTTGGATATGATTTATACCCATATGCGCTATTCAGATAAGCCCTTTATGGGGTCTGTGACCGCGCCATCACGGGCGCAAGATACGGTCGATATGGCAAAGATCCTGTTTGGGGAAGAGTTCGTTCAGAACAACACCATTGCCACATCACTGATTAACGCCAATTCGCCTATGACATGGGATGATACGATGCTTGGCGCGCTGAAGGTTTATGCGCGTAATAACCAAGCTGTTGCGCTCTCGCCCTTTATTTTGGCAGGGGCGATGTCACCTGTCTCTGTCGCTGGTACCTTGGCACAGACATTGGCAGAAGCCATGTCAGGCATTGCCTTTACACAAGCGGTTAATCCGGGCGCGCCTGTGATTTTCGGCAGTTTTGCTAGCTCTATCTCTATGCAGACAGGGGCGCCAACTTTTGGCACGCCAGAGCCGGCAAAAGTGCTTTATGGCTGTGCCAAGCTTGCGCGTCGCCTTGGGGTGCCATTCCGTTCGGGCGGCTCTCTTACAGGCTCCAAAACGGCAGATGCACAAGCCGCCTATGAATCAGCGCATACTATCTTGCCAACGGTCTTTGGCGGCGTGAATTTTGCGCTTCATTCGGCAGGCTGGATGGAAGGTGGTCTGGTATCAGATTATGCCAAATTATTGCTTGATGCTGATCAGTTAACGATGATGCAGTCACTGGTTGATGGCATTGATGTGTCGGATAATGGGCAGGCAATGGATGCGCTTCGTGAAACAGGCCCTGGCCAGCATTTCCTTGGTTCAGCCCATACGCAGGCCAATTTTGAATCAGCCTTCTGGCGTTCATCCTTGGCCGATAACACCACTTTTGAGCAATGGTCTTCAGAGGGGTATGTTGAATCACATGACCGTGCGCGTGCGCGTGCCAAAGAGATGCTCGCAAGCTATGAAGCACCGCATCTTGATGAGGGCATTGATGAAGCCTTACAAGCCTTTATCGCTAAGCGCAAAGAAGCTTTGCCAGATAGCGAATTTTAACTCATATCGCTTTATCTGCGATTAAAAAAAGGGCTAGCAATCATCATATTGCTAGCCCTTTTTTATAGGTCATCAATTGAGAGTTTTACGCTTTCAGCTCAAACCCAAATTCAAGTGCGGCGTCGCATAGATAGGCGATTGTGTAATCGGTAAAGCTGGTGCGGCAGAGCAGTATCATCTCCTCATCACCAAGCGCCAAAATCGTTACGCCAGCATGTGAGAGATTTGTTTGCGCGCAATCAGCCTTGATGAAATGATCCTTATGCAAATCAATGGCGCACCCCTTGGCAAGCACATCACGTACCGCAGGGCCTGTGAGATGCAAGCTTGTCAACGCGTCTGTGATATCATTGACCGCAATATGCGCACGGCCCGCATCATCTGTGATTTGCTTTGCCAAAGACGCCTCAGCGCCTGCTTCTGTTAACAGTAAAATCTCATCAGGGCTAAGCCAGATAGCATAACGGCTTGAGGTGGCGGCGAATTTATTGCTTGCCACATCAGTCGGCAGGCCAACCAGCTTTGATAGCTTTTTATGAAAGGCCTTGTTGCAACGAATATTCAGCTTGCCTTGATGGGCTATCTCAGAGATGACAAGGCCCGGCTTGCCCCCATTAGGATTAGGCGCAGATTGGGCTGTGATTGCCGTAAAAGCGCTATGCCCGT
>DBMZ01000128.1:0-2716 GCA_002299005.1 Alphaproteobacteria bacterium UBA685
TTTTGTCTGGTTTTGCTCAAAAAATAGGCAATCCTGACAAGGGATCTTCTCCTATCGCCTGTTAGCCCTGTTCAGCTTGTTAGGCAAGCATTGTCGCAAGCCTATCGATCGCCTCCGAGATAGCTTCATCTGACTGTGCGCAAGATAGCCTGACATAGCCTTCTCCCAAAGCGCCGAATGACGTGCCCGCAATCACCGCCACCCCATGATCTTCAAGCGCCTTATCTTGAAAGGCTTTTGCTGAGAAAGGGGTGTGTTTGATATTGGCAAAGGCATAAAAGGCGCCCATTGGGGTCGGGCAGCTGACGCCGTCAAGCGCGTTTAGCTTGTCATGCATAAGCGTCGCGCGCCGTGAGAAAGCTTGGCGCATATCTTCGACGCAATCTTGCGGGCCTGTTGTGGCGGCAAGGGCGGCAAATTGTGTTGGGGCATTGACGCAAGAATGGATGTTTACTGCCAACCTATCAGCATAATCCACCAAAGCCTCTGGCCATACCGCATAGCCTGCGCGCCAACCTGTCATCGCATAGGTCTTTGACCAGCCATTTAATATAATAAGACGGTCCGCGATTTCAGGATAGGCGAGTAGACTGACAGGCGCGCCATCAAAACACAGGCGGTCATAGATCTCATCTGATAGCAATGTCACATGGGGATGATGCGCTAGGCCGGCGACTAATTTATCTAATTCTGATTTAGGGGTGATGCCGCCTGTCGGATTCGCCGGGCTATTGATAATAACCAGTGAGGTCTTATCTGTGATTTTCGATAACACATCATCGGCATCAAACGCATAGCCCTTTTCTTCGACAAGGCCGTAAGAGACAGGCTTGGCGCCTGAATAGGCAATCGCTGATTGATAAATCGGAAAGCCGGGGTCTGGCAGTAATATTTCCTTATCAGCCCCGCCAAGCATAAGACAGGCAAAGAACATGGTCGGCTTACCGCCCGGCATAATTTGAATGCGTTCAATCGGCACATCAGCGTGATAGCGCGTCTTAATATCAGCCGCCACAGCCTCTCTTAATATTGGCAGGCCCATTGAAGGGGTGTAGCCATGATGACCATCTGTGATAGCTTTGATGCCTGCTTCGGATATATGCGCTGGTGTCGGAAAGTCAGGCTGGCCAATACCAAGGTTAATGACATCCATCCCAGATGCCGCAAGCTTATTCGCTCTGGCTAATACAGTGAATGCACTCTCGGTTCCTAGTCTATCATTTGCCGGATTTAATAACATAGTGCATTATGCCTTTTATCTATTTGTTTATGTGCTTTTACGTCAATTTTTAGTTGACGAACGTCATTCGTTTGAGCATATATGTCGCCAACATGTGAAGGCAATGTTTTTTCATGTTTTGTGGCGGGTGTAGCTCAGTTGGTTAGAGCGCCAGTTTGTGGTACTGGAAGTCGCCGGTTCAATTCCGGTCACTCGCCCCACTTTTTTGTGCCTGCAGCACATTTTTTGATTGACGTCATGAACCATTATCGGTTAGCAGATGTCCTCACAAATACTGCAGTCATCTGTCGTGCTGATAGTACGCGGGCGTGGCGAAATTGGTAGACGCGCCAGATTTAGGTTCTGGTATCTAACGATGTGGGGGTTCAAGTCCCTCCGCCCGCACCATCAGCCCCAAGACAGATACCTCTCCAGACCCTTTATCATTGGATTGTTGCCATAGATGGTGCATCGCAATGCAAGGCTAATGACAGGAATTACATTCATGAATATCACCGAAACACGCAATGAAGGCCTCGAGCGCGAATATTCTATCGTGGTTACCGCCGCTGAGATTGATGCAAAAATCGAAGCAAAGCTCGCCGAATTGGCACAAACGGTTAAAATGCCGGGCTTCCGCCCTGGTAAGGTGCCAGCCTCTGTTGTGAAAGCACGCTTTGGTGATCAAGCCAAAGGCGATGTTATCCGCACAGCCCTTGATGATGGCGCAAAAGAAGCGATCGAAGGCAATTCTCTTAAGCTTGCCAGCCAGCCAGCCGTTGATATTGAAAAATATGAAGATGGCGGCGATATGGAAGCTATCTTGAAATGCGAAATTATGCCTGAGATTGCGCTTCCTGATTTTGCGAAGATGGCTGTTGAGCGTCCAACAATGTCAGTTGATGAAGCTGAGGTTGATGAGACTTTGAACCGCATCGGTGAAGAGAATGTGCCAACTGTGCCTGCCAAAGACGGCAAGAAGGCCGAGATGGGTGATACAACCATCATCGATTTCGTCGGCAGCATTGACGGCGAAGACTTTGAAGGCGGCGCTGGTAATGACCACCCGCTAAAGCTTGGCTCAAACCGCTTTATCCCAGGCTTCGAAGAAGGTCTTGTGGGCGTTAAAAAAGGCGACAAGCGTGATGTAACTGTGACATTCCCAGCCGAATATCAAGCCGCACATTTGGCTGGTAAGGACGCTGTGTTCGCTGTCACTGTGAAAGATATCCAAGTTGATGGCGATGCCGCTCTTGATGATGAGCTAGCAAAGAAGCTTGGCTTTGAGACATTGGATGAGCTTCGCAACGCTGTTCGTGACCAAATCGGCTCACAACATGCCGGCGCTCTTCGTCAAGCGGTCAAGCGCAACGTGCTAGATGAGTTGGCAAAGGAAGTTGATTTCGCTGTGCCACCATCATTGTTCAAATCAGAATATGACCAAGTCGCAAAGGCGATGAAGTCTGAACTTGGCATTGAAGATAACAGCCATGATCA
>DBMZ01000128.1:2854-10722 GCA_002299005.1 Alphaproteobacteria bacterium UBA685
CACGACCACCATCATCATGCGGCCGATGAAGGCCTAGATGATAGCCAAAAGGCAGAAGCAGAATCAGTGGCTAACCGCCGCGTTCGCTTGGGTCTATTGCTGACAGAAGCTGGCACAACAAACAACATCCAAGTATCAGAAGAAGATACAAGAATGGCTGTGTTTGAGCAGGCACGTCGCTATCCTGGTCAAGAACAACAGGTTGTTGAATATTACCAAAAGAACCCGCAAGCGATGCAACAGTTAGCTGGCCCAATCTTTGAAGATAAAGTTATCGACTATATCTTGGAATTGGCAACAGTCACTGAAGTTGAAACATCAGCTGATGATTTATACGCAGCGCTAGAAGCTAGCAACGCTGTCACATCAGGCAAGCCTGCCGCTAAGAAAGCTGCGAAGAAGTCTGCTAAGAAAGCTGCGGCGAAAAAAGAAGCTGCAAAAAAGGCACCTGCGAAAAAGGCACCTGCAAAAAAGGCCGGGGCTAAGAAAGCAGCAGCGAAAAAGAAATAAGGCGTAAACTTAAGGCATTTGCCTTAATAGCCAGATAAAAAAGCATTTAGGGGTTGGCGTCTTGCACGTTAACCCCTATTTTTATACTGAAAGTTATTAACGGGGTTATAAACAAGCTGTCTTGAAACCCTTTATACCTAGTTAGAAAGAACGAAATAATGTTGCCAGATGATATGAGAGAACAAGCCGCTTTGGTGCCAATGGTTGTTGAGCAAACAAGCCGCGGCGAGAGGTCATATGATATCTATTCACGTCTGCTAAAAGAGCGCATTATTTTCTTGAATGGCCCTGTTGAAGATATGATGTCTTCATTAATCTGTGCCCAGCTTTTGTTTTTGGAATCAGAAAATCCGGATAAAGATATCTTTATGTATATCAACTCACCGGGGGGTGTTGTGACATCTGGTTTGGCGATTTATGACACGATGGAATATATCCGCCCGAACGTTGCGACTGTCTGCATGGGCCAAGCCGCGTCAATGGGCTCATTGCTGTTGATGGCAGGGGCCGCTGGTAAGCGTTACTGCCTGCCAAATGCGCGTATCATGACGCACCAGCCATCTGGCGGTTTCCAAGGTCAGGCAACTGATATTGAAATTCATGCAAAGGAAATCATCAATCTGCGCGGGCGTCTTAATGGCATTTATGAAAAGCATACAGGCCAAACCGCAAAGCAAATTGAGAAGATCATGGAAAGAGACACATTCATGTCGCCAGAAGAGGCAAAAGCGCTTGGTTTGATTGACGAAGTTGTCTCAAAGCGTCCGACTGCCGCCTAAAGCTAGGCTGTGACAGATTGACCTGCGGCAGTAATTTTTTGTTGTCGGAAAACGTTTCATAGGTCTAGTCTGTTAATTACATGAGTTAAATTTGTGCCGCATGGCATGTAAAAGCCTTAAAGTAAGGATATAATTTTATGGCAAAATCATCTGATGATGACAGCAAATCAACGCTCTTTTGTTCTTTTTGTGGGAAGAGCCAGCATGAAGTTCGCAAATTAATCGCAGGGCCAACGGTCTTTATCTGTGATGAATGTGTTGAATTATGCATGGATATTATCCGCGAAGAGCATAAAACAGCTTTGCCGAAAAATCATGAAGGTGTGCCAACACCTGCCGATATTAATGATGTGCTAAATGATTATGTGATCGGCCAAGCCAAAGCAAAGCGTGTGCTATCAGTCGCGGTTCATAACCATTATAAGCGTCTTGCCAATGCTGGTAAAACAGGTGATTTGGAAATTGCGAAATCAAATATCTTGCTCGTTGGCCCAACAGGGTGCGGTAAGACATTGCTTGCCCAATCTTTGGCACGCATGCTTGATGTGCCGTTCACAATGGCAGATGCGACAACCCTAACCGAGGCAGGTTATGTCGGTGAGGATGTTGAGAATATCATCCTAAAGCTGTTGCAAGCCGCTGATTACAACGTCGAAAAAGCACAGCGCGGCATCGTCTATATTGATGAGGTGGACAAGATTTCACGCAAATCAGATAACCCGTCTATCACGAGAGACGTCTCTGGTGAGGGTGTTCAGCAAGCCTTGTTAAAAATTATGGAAGGCACCGTTGCCTCTGTGCCGCCGCAAGGGGGCAGAAAGCATCCTCAGCAAGAATTCTTGCAAGTAGATACCACCAATATTCTGTTTATCTGTGGCGGTGCGTTTGCCGGTCTTGATAAGACGATTGCCAACCGTAATAGCGGTGCTGGCATTGGTTTTGGTGCAGAGGTGCGTGGGCCTGAAGATAAGAGCTTGAGCGATTTGCTGGCTAATCTTGAGCCTGAGGATCTGATTAAATTCGGCCTCATCCCCGAATTTGTTGGCCGTCTGCCTGTCATCGCGACCTTGGAAGATTTGGATGAAGATGCGTTGGTTCGCATCTTGACCGAGCCAAAGAATGCGCTGACAAAGCAATATGGCGCGCTGTTTGACATGGATGATGTGCGCCTTGAGTTCCGTGAAGAAGCGCTTCGTGCGATTGCGCGCAAAGCGATTGAACGCAAAACAGGCGCAAGAGGCCTGCGCTCTATCCTTGAGAGCATCTTGATGGACACGATGTTCGATATCCCAACCGCGCGTGATATCGAAGAGGTGGTCATCAATGAAGAGGTTGTGAATGACAATGCCCCGCCATTAGTGGTGCATGCGGCTAGTCCGAAAAAAGCTTAGGCTTTCTTCAGCGATTATTTTTCAAAAAGGCTGCCGAAAGGTGGCCTTTTTTTATTTTTGGCCAAGAAATTAAAGAGCAGAAACGCCGGCCATTTAACTTTTTTTCAATAGATAGGATGGTATTTAATAGATACCCCTTGAAGTTCTTTGCTTGAGACCACATTTGCTAAGGATGGGTTCTTTGTTTGAAAGAAAGTGATTTCACTATGACTGATACGACATTACACACTCTTCCTGTTCTGCCATTGCGCGATATTGTGGTGTTCCCGCATATGATCGTGCCTCTGTTTGTTGGCCGGGAAAAATCAGTCAAAGCGCTTGAAGCTGTAATGGCAAAGAACAAGCAGATTCTGCTTTTGACCCAAAAAGAAGCGGCGACAGAAGACCCATCGCAAGATGATATGCATCAGATGGGCACTTTGGGCCATATCCTACAATTGCTGAAATTGCCAGATGGTACGGTCAAAGTATTGGTCGAGGGAACTGTGCGCGCAAAGGTCGAAGGGTTTTTGGAGCATAGCGAGTTTCTCGCCGCAGAGGTGAGTGAACAGCCTGATACAGATAAGCCTGCCTCTGAGGTGGTGGCTATGGGTAAAGCGGCGGTTCAGCAGTTCGAAAATTATATCAAATTAAATAAGAAGATCGCCTCTGAAGTGATGGTGTCAGTCAATCAGATTGAAGAGACCTCAAAAATCGCGGATACATTGGCCTCTCATCTATCTGTGAAGATTGAAGATAAGCAATCATTGCTTGATGATATTGATCTGAAATCACGTCTTGAAAACATCTTTTCAATGATGGAAGGCGAGATGAGTGTCTTGCAGGTGGAAAAGCGCATCCGCAATCGTGTGAAGCGCCAGATGGAAAAAACCCAACGCGAATATTATTTGAATGAGCAAATGAAAGCGATTCAAAAAGAATTAGGCGAGGGGGAAGATGGCAAGTCTGAGCTAGATGAGATCGAGGCAAAGATTGAGTCTGTGAAGATGCCAAAAGAAGCCAAAGAAAAGGCGCAAGGTGAGCTGAAGAAATTGCGCAATATGGGCCCGATGAGTGCTGAGGCAACGGTGGTGCGTAACTATCTTGATTGGATGACCGATATTCCGTGGAAGAAAGCAAGCCGCCTAAAGTCAGACATCACAGAATCACGCGCTATCTTGGACGCTGACCATTATGGTCTTGATAAGGTCAAAGAGCGCATTGTTGAGTTTTTGGCCGTGCAAGCGCGCACTAAGAAGATGAAGGGGCCAATTTTGTGCCTTGTTGGCCCTCCAGGTGTCGGCAAAACATCTTTGGGCAAGTCGATTGCCAAAGCCACAGGTCGTAAATATGTCCGCATGGCGCTTGGCGGTGTGCGCGATGAGGCCGAGATTAGAGGCCATAGACGTACCTATATTGGCGCTATGCCCGGTAAGGTTATCCAAAGCATGAAAAAGGCAGGGACAAATAACCCCCTCTTCTTGCTTGATGAAATTGATAAGCTTGGCGCTGACTGGCGCGGCGATCCGTCCTCAGCGTTGCTAGAGGTGCTTGATCCAGCCCAGAATAATAGCTTCCAAGACCATTATGTAGAGGTCGATTTTGATCTGTCGAATGTGATGTTTATCACAACGTCAAATTCAATGAATATGCCACAGCCTTTGCTTGACCGTATGGAAATCATCCGCCTGTCTGGCTATACAGAAGATGAGAAGATTGAGATTGCGACGCGTCACATGGTTGCCAAACAGATGACTGATCATGGTCTAAAAGACGGTGAATTAGTGATTGAGAGAAGCGCTATCCAATCCATTATCCGCTATTACACAAGAGAAGCCGGCGTTCGTAATCTTGAGCGGGAAATTGCGAAAATCGCGCGCAAAGCTGTGACAAAGATTTTGGCAGGTGAGGCGAAGACCCTCAGCGTGTCTGATGAGAATATTGACGATTTCTTGGGCGTGAAGCGTTTCAAATTCGGCGAAATTGATACTGATGACCAAGTGGGCGTTGTCACAGGTCTTGCTTGGACTGAAGTTGGCGGCGAATTGCTGCAAGTCGAAGCGGTGAAGGTGCCCGGTAAGGGCAAGATGTCAGCCACGGGCAAGCTTGGTGATGTGATGAAAGAATCAATTCAGGCAGCTGAATTCTTCATCAAATCACGCGCGGCAACCTATGGCATTAATCTGGCTGAATCAGACAAGGCAGATATCCATGTGCACGTGCCGGAGGGCGCGACGCCAAAGGATGGGCCATCTGCCGGCGTGGCAATGGTCACGGCGATTGTATCAGCGCAAACAGGTATCGCTGTGCGCAAAGATGTCGGCATGACAGGCGAGATTACTTTGCGCGGGCGTGTGTTGCCAATCGGCGGCTTGAAAGAAAAGCTGCTGGCGGCACAACGTGGAGGCATTAAGACTGTTTTGATTCCAAAAGAGAATGAAAAAGACTTGGCTGACATCCCTGAGAATGTGAAATCAGATCTAACAATCTTGCCAATCACCTATGTAGATGAGGCTTTGGGCGCCGCTTTGACGGCCATGCCAACGCCGCTAGAAGGGGCAGCTGATTCATCAATTGCTTCTGAAAAAGTGACTTCAACAGGCGAAAATGAGGCCTTTACGCACTAAGATAGGTATTTTTGCACCGCATTTAGATAGTTTATGTTAAAAAACCCGAGAATACCGCAGTTTTTAGAAGGTTTTTGTTGACCAGAAAAGTGGGGTGTGTACCATCGAGGCAAGTGATGGGTTCATCCCATCTTCATAAATATAATCATTTTAAAAGGGGGCATCCCATGAATAAAAACGATCTTATCTCAGCAGTAGCTGACGGCTCTGGTTTGTCAAAAGCAGACGCAGGTCGCGCTGTTGATGCAGTGTTTGCTGCAATTTCAGACGCTCTTAAGGGCGGTGATGAAGTGCGTATCGTTGGTTTTGGTTCTTTCTCAGTTGCGCATCGTGCAGCCAGCACTGGCCGTAACCCACGCACAGGTGAAGCAATCCAGATTGCGGCATCAAAGCAGCCAAAGTTCAAGGCTGGTGCACCTTTGAAGGCAGCTGTAAACGGCTAATAAAAAAGGTAAATTTTTTACTTTCTTTTTTCGCGCTGACTGGTTATACACTGGTCAGCGCTTTTTATAAGCGGCGTTCATACGACGGTAAGGGTGGTTAGCTCAGCTGGGAGAGCAACTCGTTTACACCGAGTAGGTCGGGGGTTCGAGCCCCTCACCACCCACCATCGTTTGAAAGAATTAAGAGACTGATTTAGGACTTCCAATAGATTGTTGGCGGTCTTTTTTTTGGCTTAAATTTAGGCGGCAAATTATTTTTATAAAAAGTCACTAAATCGGGTGATAAAGTGCTTGCAAGCTTCAATGGCATTTTGTATATCATGTCCACCGCAGTCGATTACGATAGCGCATTGCGGGGGTGTAGCTCAGTTGGTTAGAGCGCCGGCCTGTCACGCCGGAGGTCGCGGGTTCGAGTCCCGTCACTCTCGCCACTTTTCCAAGACAGTTTCATAAAATCTCTTACATCGTTTGATGAATTCTGCATTGTGCAGAATAGCTTTGCGTGTTCTTTGGGCAATTTTTCACCTTGCGATATAGGCACGCATTACACTTGCAATTTTGTGCTCAAAGTTCTAGTAAAAGGCAAAGTTTGGTGGCTTGTACAAAAGGCCACTTTGCAAGCATTGCTAAGGTGCGGGGAAAAATGGAAAATTATCTAGTCGATTATCTACCAATCGCTGTCCTTTTGGGTATCGCTGCGGCGGTCTCATTGGCGCTTGTATTAGGCGCATTTATTGTTGGTAATCAAAAGCCAGACATCGAAAAGCTGACATCTTATGAATGTGGTTTTGATGCGTTTGATGATTCGCGCAAGCCGTTTGATGTGCGCTTTTATCTGGTAGCTATCTTGTTCATCATTTTCGATCTCGAAGTGGCATTCTTATTCCCATGGGCGGTTGCGCTTGGTGGTATCGGGATGTTTGGTTTCTGGTCGATGATTATTTTCCTAGGCGTGCTAACAGTTGGGTTTGCCTATGAATGGAAAAAAGGCGCGCTTGAATGGGAATAGGGTGCTTGCACTTTATCCCATCAGTTAACGCGCATTAGTAAGGTCTTGCTTCTTTGTTGGGGGCAGGGCTCTCGGTATAAAACGAGAATATAAAACGGGGTGTTTCGATGACACTAGGTAAATTAGATTTAAATACACCAATTCCACAAGGTCAGGATCAAGATATGATCTTGAACGCGGTAAGTGATGAGATTGCCAATCGCGGTTTTGTCATCGCCAAAGCGGATAAGCTTTTCAACTGGGCGCGCACAGGGTCATTATGGCCAATGACTTTTGGTCTTGCATGCTGCGCTGTTGAGATGATTCACGCCGCCTCGTCTCGTTATGATATGGACCGCTATGGGATGCTTTTCCGCCCAAGCCCGCGCCAATCAGATGTGATGATTGTGGCTGGTACATTGACCAATAAAATGGCGCCAGCCTTGCGCCGTGTATATGATCAGATGCCTGAGCCTCGGTGGGTTTTATCAATGGGCTCATGCGCGAATGGTGGTGGTTATTATCACTATTCCTATGCGGTGGTCAGAGGTTGTGACCGCATTGTGCCAGTTGATGTTTATGTGCCAGGGTGCCCGCCAACCGCTGAAGCGTTGATTTACGGCCTGTTGCAATTGCAAAAGAAAATCAAGCGTACATCAACAATCGCGCGCGGCTAGTGAGAAGGATTTAAAGGATATGTCACAAACAAATCTTTCAACAGCTGAGCTAACATTTGATGCGCTACTGCCTCATCTTGGTGGTATGATTGAAGATGGTGCGCACAAAGGCGGCGAATTAGTCGTTCGGTGCCAAGCTGAAAATATTATCGAGGTTTTGACCATTTTGCGTGATGAGGCTGATTTCGCCTTTGACCAGATGACAGATTTAACCGCGGTTGATTATCCAAACCGCCCCTACCGCTTTGAGCTTGTCTATCAGCTTTTGTCGATTACGCATAACCGCAGAATGCGTGTGCTTGTTGCCCTGCCTGAGGGTGATGTGGCGCCATCTGTTCTGTCTGTGTTTAACGCGGCAAACTGGGCAGAGCGTGAAGTGTGGGATATGTTCGGCATTTTCTTTGCGGGCCATCCAGATTTACGCCGTCTGTTGACTGATTATGGTTTTGAAGGTCATCCGCTTCGCAAAGATTT
>DBMZ01000112.1:0-2492 GCA_002299005.1 Alphaproteobacteria bacterium UBA685
GCAGGGGTAGAGATTGAACGTCTTGGCCTTGCTGAGGCGGTGGCTAAGACCAAAGATTTCTTCAAAGATCCTGACGCGAACTAACACAGCCATAAAAACCTATCCCATAAAAAAACGGCTCTTGCATAAACAAGAGCCGCTTTTCATTTCTGCGCAAAATAGGTTGCGGGAGCTTAGAAGCCCATGCCACCCATACCGCCCATGCCGCCCATATCAGGGGCTGCTGGGGCTGCTGCTTTTGGGTCGTCCAAATCACCAACCATTGCTTCGGTTGTGATAAGCAGACCTGCCACAGATGCGGCGTTCTGTAGTGATGAGCGCACAACCTTTGTTGGGTCAATCACACCAGCTTTGATGAGGTCTGTGAACTCACCTGACTGGGCGTTATAACCAACAGTGGCGTCTGTGCCTTCCATCAATTTACCAACGATAACGGCGCCATCTGCACCCGCATTATTGGCAATCTGACGCGCTGGTGCTTGCATTGCGCGGCGCACGATGTTCACGCCAACTTCCTGATCATTATTCTCAGGCTTCACACCTTCTAGAGACGCGATTGCTTTTACCAAGGCAACACCGCCGCCAGCGACGATACCTTCTTGCACAGCGGCTCTTGTTGCGTGCATCGCATCATCAACGCGGTCTTTGCGTTCTTTCACTTCAAGCTCGGTTGCACCGCCAACGCGGATAACAGCCACACCACCAGCAAGCTTTGCTAGACGCTCTTGCAACTTCTCGCGGTCATAATCTGAAGATGTTTCTTCAGCCTGCGCACGGATTTGGTTACAACGCGCATCAATGTCAGCCTTCTCACCAGAGCCATCAACGATGGTTGTCTCTTCTTTGGTGATTTCAACACGCTTGGCAGAGCCGAGCATATCCAAAGTCACTTGATCAAGCTTGATACCAACTTCTTCAGAGATCACTGTGCCATTTGTTAGGATAGCGATATCTTCGAGCATAGCTTTACGGCGGTCACCAAAACCAGGTGCCTTAACAGCCGCGACTTTCAAGCCAGCGCGCAAGCGGTTCACAACCAAAGTTGCCAATGCTTCGCCTTCAATATCTTCTGCAATAATCAAAAGCGGGCGACCTGACTGCACAACCTTTTCCAAGATTGGCAGCATGTCTTGCAAGTTTGACAGCTTCTTTTCATGCAACAAGATGAACGGCTCTTCCAATGTCGCTTTCATCTTCTCGCCGTCTGTGACGAAATAAGGTGAAAGATAACCACGGTCGAACTGCATACCTTCAACAACGTCTAGCTCAGTCTCGAGGCTTTTGGCTTCTTCAACTGTGATAACGCCTTCATTGCCAACGCGTTCCATAGCTTCTGCGATCATCTTGCCGATCTCAGCTTCGCCATTGGCAGAGATTGTGCCAACCTGTGCAACTTCATCAGATGTTGTGATTTTCTTTGACTGTGTTTCCAATGATGTCACCACAGCGTCAACAGCCATATCGATGCCGCGCTTCAGGTCCATTGGGTTCATGCCAGCGGCCACAGCCTTTGAGCCTTCTTGCGCAATTGCTTGTGCCAAGACAGTCGCAGATGTTGTGCCGTCACCAGCTGTGTCGTTGGCTTTTGATGCCACTTCACGAACCATCTGTGCGCCCATATTCTGGAACTTATCTTTAAGCTCGATATCTTTTGCAACTGTCACGCCATCCTTTGTGATGCGTGGTGCGCCAAATGATTTTTCAAGCACAACGTTACGACCCTTAGGGCCAAGCGTTACTTTTACAGCATTGGCTAGGATATCAACGCCTTCAAGCATTCTTGCGCGGGCGTCTGAGCCAAATTTTACGTCTTTAGGAGCCATTTTAAACTTCCCTTTTTTTCTTAAATGTAATCGGTTGATTTACGGTGAATGAATTAGCCAATAATGCCCATGATATCTGATTCTTTCATGATCAGATAATCAGCACCATCTAGCTTAACTTCTGTGCCTGACCATTTGCCAAATAGCACTGTATCGCCTTTTGAGACGTCAAGCGCATGCACTTTGCCTTGCTCATCACGCATGCCTGAGCCGACAGCGATCACTGTGCCCTGCATTGGCTTTTCTTTTGCTGTATCAGGGATGATGATACCGCCAGCTGTTTTTTCTTCTGATTCTGTACGTTGTACAACAACGCGGTCGTGAAGCGGTCTAAATTCCATACTTCAATCTCCATTCAAGCTCGACAATTAAATGAGGCCAAATGACCTCATGTGAAATACATAGATTTAAACCTTGGCAGTTTTGGCGCGATAGTGACGCAAATAATGCGCGGGCAGATACTGCCCTTGAACTATGCATACCAGCCCTCCCTCGGCCTTTTACATGTAAGGTAGGTGGGCATTTAGGCGAATAGAGTCAAGGTATGGTAAATAAAAAATCAGTTTTTTTTATCTTTTTATGCAAATCATGCGCCCTTTTGACAAAATCGGCCCCCAAAATCAGGCGCGCCCTCCTTGCGATGTCCCCCTGTGACGCTCCCCCCTGCGA
>DBMZ01000112.1:2644-2988 GCA_002299005.1 Alphaproteobacteria bacterium UBA685
CCCCCCTGCGACGCTATGACTATTTTTTTTAACGGCGAATAATGCTAGAGCTAGCGGGCATTATCACAGATGCGCTTTGGCTTTGTTGCTTTTGCGCTTTTGACTACAGAGAGATGAGTGATGACTGATACCAATAGACCGATTGCTATCTGGCTTTTCATCATGGCGGTCCTTGTCGCCTTGATGGTTGTTATTGGCGGCGTGACGCGCCTGACAGGCTCAGGTTTATCGATGGTTGAATGGCGCCCGTTAATCGGCACATTGCCGCCGCTTACCAGCGCAGAATGGATGCGCGTCTTTACCTTGTATCAGGCCTCACCTGAATATAATGACATTAATTACGG
>DBMZ01000112.1:3130-3462 GCA_002299005.1 Alphaproteobacteria bacterium UBA685
TGGGGCCGCCTGCTTGGCCTCGCTTTTGGCTTGCCGCTGATTTATTTTGCCGTGCGCAAGATGATCCCATCTGGCTATCATACGCCTCTTATCGTGCTGTTAATCTTGGGCGGCATGCAGGGCGTGATTGGCTGGTGGATGGTCAAATCAGGCCTTGTCGCCGACCCAACTGTCTCACAATATCGCCTTGCGACGCATCTTAGCATGGCCTTATTCATCTATGGCTTTTTGCTTTGGACAGGTTTTAATCTTGCCTATGGCAAGGCGGCGCGTCCTTCTGGCCATTTGATGGGCGTTGTCTTTATCGTCAGCGTGACCATCATCGCCGGCGC
>DBMZ01000001.1:0-2733 GCA_002299005.1 Alphaproteobacteria bacterium UBA685
CTGCCAAAAGATCGGCATCAATTAGCGCGCCATGCAAATCACGGTGTGCATTATCAATGCCAAAACGACGGCAAAGCGCGTCAAGTGACGCTTGCGCGCCGGGGAATTTACGACGTGCCATCTGGACCGTATCAATCGCCCGATTATCAGGCAGAGTGAGACGCTTCATCCGCTTTAATTCAGCATTAATAAAGCCCATATCAAAGGCGGCATTATGAATGATCATCACATCATCGCCGATGAAATCCAAAAACTCCTTGGCGACATCTTTAAAAAGCGGCTTATCAGCGAGGAATTCAGATGAGATGCCATGCACACGCTCAGCCGCCTCATCAATCTCTCTTTCAGGATTAATATAAAGATGAAGCTGGTTGCCGGTCGGCATATGATTGATAAGCTCAAGCGCGCCAATTTCGATAATACGATGCCCATCCGCCGGGCTAAGGCCCGTGGTCTCTGTATCGAGGACAATTTCACGAATGATATCTGACATGTCAGTCTCTCACCTATATCGATTAAAGCCGCAAATTAGCGCAACTGCCATTTTGATAATAGCCTTAAAATCTGCCCTGTCATCACCCCGCGACCAAGGGCGGTGGTGATTTTTTCATCAACCAGCCGCGCCTTATCATGTTGCGGCATTTGTTTTGCCAGAATATGGGCTAATTTTTCAGCCGTCATATTAGGACGGCGCAAAGCACGCTCTTGGATAAGGCGCATTGGCGCAAAGGCCATTATCGTGACATCACATAAATCATCTGTGCCTGTTTCAAATAATAAGGGCACATCAAGTACCACCGCGCGGCGTCTTGCCATTTGCCCACGCGCCAAAAAGCGCAAACGCGCGGCGGCAACTTGCGGATGCAAGATAGCCTCAAGCGCGGCAAGTGCCTGCGTGTCACCAAAAACTTGGCCGCCCAATTTTTTGCGATCAATGCCGCCTGATATTGTGCCGCAATCGCCGAAATGAGCCAATATTTCAGGCACAGCACGACCGTGCGGGCCAAGCAATTTATGCACCGCTCTATCGGCATCAAAGACAGGGAAATGATAGCGCTCAAATGTGGCGGCGATGGTTGATTTACCGCTCGCAATTGTGCCTGTCAGCCCGATGATTAGCATGGTACCTCATCAGATTTCATCAAAGACAAGCCATGCAATTTTAACTGCGGCAACAAGGCCAGCATTGGCAGGCCCAAAATGGCGTAATAATCGCCAAACACATCTGCAAAAAGATGAATGCCAGGGCCTTCTAGGTAATAACTGCCGGGGCTGTTGAGCGCATCATCACCAAAATAGGCCAAATATGCGTCAATCATCGCCTCATCAAGCGCGTGAAAGGTAATCTCTGGACGCGCAATATGGTGCCAAATACGTTTGCCCTTATCAAATAGGATAACCGCCGATATCAGCTGGTGACGCTTACCAGAGAGCGCCTCTATCTGTGCCTTTGCCTCGGCTAGAGAGCGCGGCTTGCCATAGATTTTTCCCTCACAAACCAATAGCTGGTCACTGGCGATAATCATCGCATCGCTATGCGCGGCGGCAACACGCTCCCCTTTCATTTCAGCCAGCAATACCGCTATCTCATCAGGGGTTGCGCCCTCACTTGTGGCGGCGGCGCGAATGGCAGGCTCATCAATCGCCGCAGGGGCTGTGGCAAAGGCAAGGCCCGCTTGGCGCAACAAAGCTTGGCGAGCACTGCTTTTTGATGCGAGTAAAAGGGGCTTATCAGCAAAGGCCCACAGATATTCTTGCGGCTTATCTTGCGGGCTCATGAGGCATCTCCCTCACGCTTGGCCAGCCAGCCATTGTGGAAATGGATGATTGAGGCGGCCGTCTCTTCGACAGAGCGTCTTGTCACATCAATGACAGGCCAGCCATTGCGCGCAAATAGGCGGCGGGCTTGTTTGATTTCCTGTTGAATATCTTCATCTTTCGCATAGCTGTCATTGCCACTATCAGACATAGCTGTCAGGCGCGATTTGCGGATTTGCGATAGGCGCTTAACGTCTGAGGTAAGCCCGACGACAAACACATTTTGGTCACGAACCACCTCTTCTGGGAAAGGCACATGCGGGACAAGCGCATAATTTGCGACAAAATAACCACGATTGGCCAAATACATAGAGGTCGGCGTCTTCGATGTGCGCGAGACCCCAACCAGCAAAATATCCGCGCCGGCAATATTATGAATGTTAATCCCATCATCATGATTAACCGCATATTCAACGGCCTTCATCCGCTTAAAATAAGCATCATCCAAGCGATGTTGCGCGCCCGGTGTCTGATCAGCTGTTTGGCCAAGAACCATACCAATAAGATTAACGACGGGATCCAATATAGAGACATGCGGCACGGAATATTTCACGCACGCACGCTCAACCAGCCGGCGGATTTCAGGGTTAACGACCGATAATAACAACAGCCCCCCATGCTTTTGCAGTGATTTTTCGACAATCTCAACATGGTCAGGCGAGCGCACAAGCGTCCAGATATGTTCCTCAAATGCGGTATTTTGAAATTGCGCAATCGCCGCTCTTGCCGCTTGATGCACAGTCTCACCTGTGGAATCTGATACTAAATGAATATGAAGCATAAATGACCGCTCATGTTAAGTGACGCATGGCCCCTATCGGCTATACTGCCCTTAAGATGACTTTTACGCCAAAAATAGTCCACAATTTTTTCCACACCCCTTGTGTATAAGAGGGGGATGACGGGGGATAAATC
>DBMZ01000001.1:3019-4437 GCA_002299005.1 Alphaproteobacteria bacterium UBA685
GGAATATAGCCTATTTGAACAAGTGATAATTGGGGATAGATCTGTGGATAAATCTTGCGTCTATTTTATCCCCATGAGATAAGCTCCCTATTACTACAACAACTTATTTTATAAATAAAATATTCATTATTAGTTGGAAAACCTTATGCTCTTAACTGATAGCCTTGCCGGTAAAAAGACGTCCCAAACACCTATTTGGATTATGAGACAAGCAGGACGATATTTAAAAGAATATCGCGATGTAAGAGCGACAACATCTGACTTTATTTCTTTTTGCCTGACCCCTGATAAGGCTTGTGAGGTGACCTTGCAGCCGATAAGACGCTATGATTTTGATGCGGCAATTATCTTCTCAGATATCCTCATCGTGCCATGGGCGCTTAATCGGAATGTGCACTTTATCTCAGGTGAGGGGCCAAAATGTGACAAATTAACGCCTGATGATGTGAGTAATAATGTCATTGATCAGGCGCTTATTGATAATTTTGACGATAAGATAACGCCTGTCGCAGAGGCCATGACAAAAACAAGAGCTGGCCTGCCAGATAAAACCGCCCTTATCGGCTTTGCAGGGGCGCCTTGGACATTAATGACCTATATGGTCGAGGGTGGCTCATCAAAGGATTATGCGGCGACGCGTAACTGGTTATGGGGCCATCAAAAGGAAACTGATCGGCTGATAGAAATTCTGGTCGAAACCATCTCGAAAAGCCTTATCTCACAAGCACAAGCTGGGGCGAATGCGCTGATGCTATTTGATAGCTGGGCAAGCGCTGTGCCATCACATTTGCGCCCGTGGATTGTTGAGCGTCCTGTGCAAGCGATTATCGAAAATGTTAGGGCCGCTGGCATTGCGCTGCCCTTTATTTGTTTTCCGCGCGGTATCAGCGCCGATTTGCCGCGCTTTGCAGATGCGGTTGATTGCCAAGGTCTGGCCATTGATCAAGGGGTATCACCTCATTTTGCCGCGCAATCAATTCGCTCTGATATCACCTTGCAGGGTAATTTGGATCCGCAAGCACTGATTTATGGCGGTGATGTGATGAAGCGTGCGGTTGATGAGATCCAAGACGCGTTCAAAGATAGGGCGCATATCTTTAATCTTGGCCATGGTATTACCCCCCCAACACCAACCGATAATGTCGCTGAATTAGTGAATTATATCAGGAGTTAATTGTGGATTATCAATGGGTTAAGGCGCTACATTTGATTTCAGTCATGTCATGGATGGCAGGGCTGTTATACCTACCGCGCCTATATGTGTATCATTCACAAGCGGTCAATAATGGTGCCCAAGCGCTGACATTTGCGCTTATGGAACGTCGTCTTCTCAAGGCGATTATGAACCCGGCGATGATCTTATCTTATATTTTTGGTCTTTGGATGCTTCATTTAAATCCCGGTCTGTTAGAGATGCC
>DBMZ01000001.1:4638-5232 GCA_002299005.1 Alphaproteobacteria bacterium UBA685
AGACGCTTTTATTTGACAGGCCCTAGCTTAGTAAGTTATGGCTAAGGTACCTACCTTTGTTAGCTTCAATATCCCTTGAGGTTAAGTCATCGGCTCATTGCGTGATAATCATCTATCTGTCGTAGCCATGATCTTTATTCATCAGTATCTATTTGTTGAAATATATACGCCACAATACCCCCTTCATTAATACAGGTTCTTTGTTATGCATTTACAAGAATTAAAAGATAAATCCCCCGCTGAATTATTGGCTTTTGCAGAGGAGCTCGAGGTAGAGAACGCCTCGACTTTGCGCACGCAAGATATGATGTTCGCCATTTTGAAAAATCTGGCTGATAGTGAAGTGACCATTCTAGGCGCTGGTGTGTTGGAAGTTCTATCTGACGGTTTCGGCTTTTTGCGCGCGCCTGAATCAAATTATTTGGCGGGCCCGGATGATATTTACGTATCGCCATCACAGGTAAAGCGCTTTGGTTTGCGCACAGGTGATACGGTCGAAGGGGAGATTAGAGCGCCTAAAGATGGCGAGCGTTATTTCGCGCTTCTCAAAGTGGAATCTATCAATTTTGAAGAGCCTGAGGCTGTGCGTCACCG
>DBMZ01000025.1 GCA_002299005.1 Alphaproteobacteria bacterium UBA685
GGGGCTTGAACGCACAAGCCCCCTTTTCAATAGATCATATTACCTGACTATCCGGCTACTTCTTTGACCAGCCAAGTGTAATCGGATGCGCCTTGCGCTGTTCATCTTCGGCGCCCACATGCTTGCCCGGCTCCCAGCCGACAGGGCGCAACACCTGATCAGCAAAATCGATCGATTCCTGATCTGTCACAGTGGCGATGGTATCATTCCAGCGGTTTAAGAAACCACCGACAGAGATAACAGCCAGAATTTCAACGATTTGAATATCGGTAAAGTGCTGGCGCATTTCTTCAAAATTTTCAGGCTCTGTCACATTTGGTGATGTGCCAGCCGCCATACCAAGACGCATCGCGGCTCGTTCAGCATCTGTAAACAGATCAGATGTCTCAAAGCTCCAAATCGCTTGGATTTTTTCATCAGAGACACCAATTTTATGTAGATGATAAGCGCCATGAGACTGACAATGGCGACAACCACTCGACAGGCTGGCAATGGTGAAAACAAGCTGTTTTAGCTCGCCAGACACTTCGCGTTCTGGGAACACAAGCTGGATCATCTCGTTCCATTTTTGGCGCAATTCTGGCCAAGATTCCATCTCAAAATTCTGTCTATTATTAAAGTTCACATCACTCATAACTAGTCCCTTCCCTTCATGAAATTATGTTTTACGCTTCAGATGTTGGCAATGGCACACGGTCAGCGGCGGTGATTTCCATCTCAGCTAATTTGAACACCAGCTGTGCTTGGACATCCTTCACTTCTGGCTTATCCCACAGATTGACCATCTCACCCGGGTCATTTTCAAGGTCAAACAGCTCGTTCTTACATTCACCAAGATAGAGCGATAGACGCCATTGCCCCTCAATCAGGCTGTGGACACGCGGACGCTTGCCAAAGCCATTAATGGTGCGTTGTGTTTCATATTGGATATGCGCCGCATCACGACCCTCACCGCCCGCAACACCCATCACCTTGCCTTGCATGCCAATGGCAGGTTCAATTTTGGCATGTTCCAAGATCGTTGACCCAATATCTAGGGTCTGGGCAATATCTTGCGAACGCACGCCCTTATCACCCTTTGGATCAGCCCAAATAAACGGCACATGATTGAGGCTGTCATATTGTTCAGCCCCTTTAAATAGCAATTTATGCTCGCCCAAATGATCGCCATGATCTGAGGTATAAATCTGGACCGTATTATCAGCAACACCAGCTGATTCTGCGGCCGCACGTACACGCCCCACAGCATCATCAACCATCGCAATCATACCGCATGTAAGCGCTCTTGCTTCCAAGGCTTCTTGCTTTGATATCGCAAAAGAATAGCCAGAATTTTGCCCAATCGTTTTATCCATCCCTCTGTCCTCAATGGCCTTTTTGATATAGTCAGGTGCTTCCCAATTATCATCTTCATAAGCCGCAGGAACAGGCATATCCTCTGGCTTATACATATCCCAATATTTACCTGGCGGCGTAAAGGGATGGTGCGGGTCTGGGAACGAGACCATCAAGAAAAATGGCTTATCATTGCCTTTGCGCGAAGCCAAATATTCAGCGGCTCTATCAGCGATATAGGCTGATGAATAATGCTCTTCGGGTATCTTGGTTCGAATGGCTTGCGGCACCACATAATCATGCGGATATTGATTGTTACGTTTGCGCAAAGCATCCACATCTTCGATATGGTCTTTTTGATATTTATAATGATCGCCGCCAGTATTAAAGCCGTGTCGCAAAACGGAATCATAATGGTCAAAGCCATAAAATGGCAGTGGCACCTTATGGCCGTCATCATAGAATTTCTGACGCTCATATTGATAGCTATCATTATCATTGTCTGTCTTATCAGCTACAGACAGCTCTTCTGGCGGGGCTGTATAGCCATCGCGCCATTCTGGCACGTCAAACTGCGTTGGCCAATCTGTCACATTTTGCAAATGGCTTTTGCCGATAAGAGCTGTGTCATAGCCGGCGGCCCGCAGTAATTCGACAAAGGTCACATTATCATGCGATAGCGGCAGGCCTAGATGGCGCACACCATGGCTGGTTGGCATACGGCATGTCATCAGGCTAGACCGGTTCGGCATGCAAACAGGTGAGGCCACATAAAAGCGGTCATAATTGACCCCCTCATTAGCGATGGCATCAATATTTGGCGTTTGCAAAACCGGATGACCATTACAGCCTAGATTATCATAACGCTGTTGGTCAGTGATGAATAAAATATAACTTGGTCTATCAGTCATGACCATTACCCTTCATTTTTTTATCAAATAGCTCTGTTATCTGGGCCATCAGGTAACAGCTTTGATGCCGCGATTTCGGAACATATGAAAGGCAATAACAACAAAGCTTGCCACAATCGCCGCGCTATAAACCTCTGACGGGCGTGATAAAACCAGAACCGCTAGGACAAGGCGCACACCAATTTCTAGGAATGATAAGGCTTTTCTGTCATAGGCCGCCAAGGCGCTTGAGACAAGATAGAGCGCAAGTGCCACACGTGCCATCAAGAACAGCAACCAGCTCGTATCAATCGTGCCATCATAGCCTTCGAAAAACTTGCCAGTCATCGGATCAATCACGGCCTTATCAATCAGCAATAATTCTGGATAAATGGCAAAGACAAATGGGATGGTAAACATCACAAAGCCTGATTTCACCGCAGAGAAACCTGTCTTCATCGGGTCAGCCTTGGTGATAGTAGAGGCAGCAAAAGCGGCCAATGCCACAGGCGGTGTGATCGCAGATGCAACCGCGAAATAGAACACAAACATATGCGCTGTGAATGTCGCAAGACCAAGGCCTACTAGCATTGGGCTCATCAGCAAAGCAACGTTAATATAGGCAGGTACCGCCGGCATACCCATGCCCAATAATACCGCCAATAGCATGGTTAGGAACAAGGCAAATAGCTGGAAGCCGACAGAATTGGCAGAGACATCGAAGGACCGCAAAAACGCCAAAACATCAACGGCAACAAATTTAGCAAGGCCGGTAAAGTTCAGCGATACGTCAATCACTGTGACAGCCATAAACATCAAATAAAGTGTTGATACCGTGACACCCGCTTTCGATAGGCCATCCAAGATTTTACGCGGGTTAGCGCGAAATTCCTTATCAATGAACATCAGCACCAGCAAGAGTATCACAGCCCACCAGCCAGCCGCACTCGCATCACCTGTTGCGTTTTGAAACAGCTCAACAATCCATGGCAGAGAGGTGATTTGGCACGCACCATCATTCACCTCAATCACCGCGCCAAGCATAACCGAAATCCAGCTACAGCCCACAGAGTCCTTTGGCGTTAAGAGCAAGACAAGGACAAGCAGGACCGGCGCAAAAATTTGCATGAGATGCAAACGGTCTTCTTTGGTTAGCTTCATATCTTCGGTTAGCACGCCGACAGCTTCGATATTTTGTTTACGTGCTTGGAAGACCACAGATAGGAACAAACAGAAGAAATAGAATAAAGCTGGCACCGCGGCAGCGATAATAATCTGGCGATATGGCACACCTGTGAGCGATGCCATGATAAAGGCCGCAACGCCCATAATTGGCGGCATGATAGAGCCGCCTGAAGAGGCCGCCGCTTCAACACCGCCCGCAAAGACTTTGGAGAAACCGCGCTTTAGCATCATAGGGATGGTGAGAACACCTGTTGACAGAACGTTCACAACTGGCCCGCCTGTGATGGTGCCAAACATAGCAGAGGATACGACCGCCGCATGCGCCGGGCCACCGCGCAAATTACGTGTGAGCGAGAAAGCCAGCTTGATCAAAGCCTGACCACCAGCACAACGCCCAAATAGCGCGCCCAAAATAATATAAGGAAAGACAAGGAACAAAAGAACGTTCAAGAAACGGCCCAAGAAACCAGCCGTATTATTTACCAGCGCATCACGCGTAAATTCGCGCCCCGATGTTAGGCTTCGCACCTCCTCACTCGACAGGATGGTCACAAGATATTTATTTTGGTCAACAGCGCCAAAGAAATACCAATTCATCACGGTAAGGAATGTGTAGCTAGCGATCAATAATGAGACCGCCACCAAAGGCAGGCCCCATACTTTGATGTTATAGGCAAGGAAGATAACCACTGATCCAAACAACAATAGAGGCAAGAAATTACCTGTTGTGTAAAGACAGCTTGGGTCATCAGCTGATTCTGGAATAGGCAAGCCCATCATCTCTGCATATTCAACTTCAGCAGCCAAGGCTTCTGCCATCAGGCGCGCTCTATCGCCTGTCACAACATCAATAAGGCAAACCGCTTCTAGCTCGACCAAATAGCCAAGCGCCATCGCAAAACCCGCAAGGATAAGCCCAACATCTAAGAATAAGCCAAAGCGCCTGCGCAAGATAGATTTTTCGCGCCAACTGCGCCACATAGAATGTTTCAACGACACGATAATCATCATCGCGACAAACATGATGGGATAGAACCATTCAATTGGGAAACGTCTCACCTTGAGCCAGTCAAAGCCTGTCACTGCACGCCAGCCCTCATCCCAGCCAGGGACAGATGGCATCACATTAATCAGACCAACAATCACAAGCGTCAAAGCAAGCCAATAGACAATCTTTTCAGCGAAAGATTGGGGTCTTTTTTCATCATCAGATACAGGTTGTGCCGTGTCGCTCATTGCCAGTCACTCATCAAAAATGTCAGATTATAGATCGTAAACAACAGGCAGCCTTTACCAATTATCGAAAAGGCTGCCTGTTTATGTTGATTTTAAACGCTCAGCTTATGGCTTTGCGCAATCTGCCACTTCATAACCGGCTTCTTCCCAAGCGCGAACAGCGCCGCGGTGGAATTTCACAGGGTTTGGACCACATAGGCCAGCCACTTTTGTGTCAAGAACACCAAAGTTCAATGTCTCCATAAACGGCGCAATTTGCTTGTGTGAATCTAGGTTCTCGATATGTGCCTTTGTCAGCTGATAAGCCACTTCCTCATCCATTGACTTGTTAACCATATCACCGCCTGTCACAGACATGCCGCGGAATGTGTCATCTTCAGACTGAACAGTCCAACCGCCGCCTAAGCCAGCGCGGATATCAGCGATAGGGGCTGAATAGGCAACTGAACCTGGCTTATTTAGCAGCTTTTGTGCTGGGCCTGATTCAAACTTATCTTTTGGCATTGAATACATTGTCATCGCGCCGGCTGCACTGGCTTGTGTGACACGTGGGCCAGGGAACATAACCGGGATAACGGCGGCATCTGCTGTACCATCAACAATCGCAGGTGCGATCTGGTTCCAGCTCAATGTCACTGATTCATAATCTTCTTTGGCTTTTGCCCCACCAAATAGCTGGATAAGCGCCTTTGAGTTACCTGTCGCAGCACCACGTGGTGGGCCGTTCATAACTTTGCGACCTTTCAAGTCATCCCAGCCCTTAACGCCTTTTACATCATAAGCATAAAGCGAGAAGATTGAGAGGGTGTAAGGGTAAAGCAATTGGATGTTGCCACCGATTTCAGCCCCTTTTTCCTTGCCAACTTTGGCGTAAGGACCGACACCGCGTGATAGCAAAAATGGCAATACAAACGGACCAGAGGCGATATCAATCTGGCCTTCAGCAAGTGCCAAAATGTAATTTGTGCCTGTCTGACCATCTTTTAGCTGGATGTCAGCAATGCCACGCTCTGAGGCGTAACCAACTAGTGCTGAGGCTGTTAGACCAACCGTCGTGCCAGCACCAGCTGTGTGATATGTTAGATTGACTTTGGCCATCGCTGATGATGCAGCGACTGCCATTGTTGTAGCAACGAGCGCTACCTTCATAGATTTAATCATTTTAATTCCTCCCAAAACAAGTAAAGCAAAGTCATAATTTTTTAAAAAAGTACTTTTGCAAAACATCATAAAATTAAGGCTAGAC
>DBMZ01000125.1:0-915 GCA_002299005.1 Alphaproteobacteria bacterium UBA685
TCTCGCCATCTGCGGTGGTGATGCCTGTCACCTGATTGCCTTTTGTGGTGATGGTGCGGACATCTGTATCAAGCTTGATGGTGATGCCTTGGCGTTCCATAAGCGCGCGTAATTGGGCGACCAATGCGCCTGTGCCACCCATCGCGAAAAAGACACCCCATTTGCGCTCAAGATAATGGATGAGGGCATAGATAGAGGTCGTGTTAAACGGATTGCCGCCAACCAAAAGCGGGTGAATCGAAAAGGCGTTTCTGATAAGCGGGTGCTTTATATAGCGGCCAACCAATGAGGAGACCGTCAAATAAGAACGCAAGCGCAATAGAGACGGCACCTGTGCCATCATCGCGCCAAAGCGGGTAAAAGGCTTATCTGCTAATTTGGTAAAGCCAATATCAAAGATCTCTTTAGAGGTCTGTAACAGCTTGCGATAGCCCTTGGCATCTTCTTTTGAAAAACGCTCAATCTCTTTGCAAGTCTCGTCAAGAGAGGCGCCATAATCAAATTGCTCGCCGGTGTGAAAATGAAAGCGATACCACGGGTCAAGGGCGCGAAACTCAATATGATCTTCTCGCTTCTCGCCAAATAGCTCAAACAGCTCGTCAAATAGGAAGGGGGCTGTGATAACGGTGGGGCCGGCATCATGTCGAAAGCCGCCACGTTCAAACACTTGGGCTCTGCCACCAATTTGCGATAGGCGCTCTACGAGCACGACCTCATCACCTCTGGCGCGCATGCGCAAAGCAGAGGCGATACCGCCAAAACCTGAACCGATTACGATTGTCTTTGTCATTAAATTAGTCCCATTCCCCTAGCCGAATATAAAGACTTACGCTCTTATTAGTTATTACGCCTAAAAGAGGGGGTTGGATTTGTAAAAAGGGCCGCGTTAGGCGGCCTTTTGGTGCGGTCAATAAT
>DBMZ01000125.1:1257-2084 GCA_002299005.1 Alphaproteobacteria bacterium UBA685
TGCTCTGCCGTCAGGGCCAGCGCGCCTGATGAGAGGATGGCTTGGTGCCAATGGCGGGCACGGCTTTGATCGTCTGAGGCAAGCCAATTAGAAAAGCCGTCTAGCAATTCACCTGTGAGCAAAGACCGATAGGTGACAATCACCGCATTAGGTGTGCGGCGGACAAGGTCTGAGGCAGGCTTGAAGGCGCCATCTGTGCCTGTGACATTCTGGATATCATTGGCAATCTGATAGGCGGCGCCGACGGCTGTGAAAAAGCGCATAAGGGCAGGGATCACATCCTCGCGGCCCGCAAGATGGGCAACACCCTCAACAGGGGCCACGAATAAGGGCGCGGTCTTGCCTGTGCAAATCTCAAGATAGGCATCCCATGCAGGATAGGTCTTTTGCACAAATTCAAGCGCCTGGCCTTTGGTTGTGGCGGCCATATGGTCTGCTAGCAAGCTGACAAGCACAGGTGATTTGCCAAGCGCGGCGGCCTTTGCGGCATAAGAGAAAGATTGGGCAATCAGCCAATCACCAAGCGCAAGCGCGGTGTTGCGGCCATAGATTGACCAGACAGATGGGCGGCCACGGCGCGTGGCGTCATCATCACACATATCATCATGGACAAGTGAGGCATTATGCAAAAGCTCTACGGCGGCGGCCCAATGAAGCGCGGCTGTCTTGTCAGCGCCAAGTCTTTTGGCAGATGACAGCGCAAGGCGGGCGCGTAGCATCTTTCCAGGGCGCGCAAAATGATGCGCCGCTGGTTCAGCTAGCGGGTGGCCTTTTTGTGGTAGGGCCGATGTAATGAAATCTGAGATGAGGGCGCGTACATCATCCAT
>DBMZ01000125.1:2330-4066 GCA_002299005.1 Alphaproteobacteria bacterium UBA685
CAGGTCTTTTAAATTTTTTAAGAAAAAAGGTGGGCAGGATGATTGCACCCTGCCCCTCTTAGCGAAGCTTAAGCAGCTTCTGATTCTGTTACTGCTACGTTCCAGATGATTACACCGAAGGCAATCTTGTTCAAAACGTCAGCTAGGTTATAGATGATGTTCAAGCTTTCCATGCTTGCACCACCAGCCATGTAACCGAAGAAGTAACCTAGTGGGTAAATTGCCCAACCGATTGTTACAATCCAACGCATTGTTGAGTAAGCAGATTTAACTGATGCAGGCGCATCATTTGCAGCAACCTTGCCAGCTTCACCAGCAAAGATTTCATACAAAATATATGCCCAACCAGCCATACCAATGATGAAACCAACAGTTACGTTCATGTAACCTGCTTCACCTAGGTAACCACCGACCAACATGACCATTGTACCGATTGTTAGGCGCCAGAAAACACCACCTGATACGGCTGTGATAGCACGTAGAATCAAGTAGAATTCGATCATTAGTAGTGGCACAGTGATGAGCCAATCAATGTAACGATATACTGTTGGTGTATCACCTGTCGCAATCCACACGTCGCGCATGTAGAAATAGTGAACAGCTGCAACCAATGTTACAAGACCAGATACTACTAGAGATGTCTTCCACTTGGCGTTAACACGCTGTGTTTCCAAGAAGAAGAAAGCTGTTGCGGCTACAAGAGCCATTGAGATCAGCCAGAAGCTGATACCCACAAAGTCGTCAGACTCAAGGTTAGCAGCATGTGCTACCATTGGTGTGACAGATAGAATCGCTGCAGGAAGCAGCATTTTTTTAATGAATGACATAAGGACACTCCCAAACTCGTCGTTCTAGAACGTCCTACTTTCGTGAAATTGGCCACCCTTTGAATGTCTGCGTTGGCAAACAGGTGGTTCCCCCCAATTACCGATAAGCTAGCACAATGAGTGTGAGAGGCAATAACCTTTATGCCAAAATGTCGCACTTTTCTAAATTAGTTAAATAACATATTGATTTTACTGGCAAAAATTTTCCATTTTTAACGTCTTTTAAAAGCGTTTATGCTGGTGAGGCGTGTTTTACGTGTTATTTTTTTAAAAAGGGATTGGCTATCATGTTGCAAGATACGGTTTTAGTGGGCGGTTTTGCCTTTTTGGTTAGTGGCGGCATTATTTGGTTTTTGCTAAATAAGGTAAATGCCTCTAACTGGTCTGCGCGCGCCAAGCGGTTTGGCAATTACGCGCTATTGGCGGCGCTTATTGGTGTCGCTATCTTTGTGATTGATTGGCATTCATCAAATTATAAGGATAATTACGGCAATAAGAACGCCTCAGCGGCTGATGCGTTCTTATTGGTTGATTGGCATAAGGCTTAAAAAAGGCCTCAGGCTTTTAGCCGATTCTGGTCGCGATGTTTTTGGTTTGCAGATAATTCCACAAAGCCTCGCGGCCTTTTTCGCGCCCATAGCCTGATTTACCATAGCCGCCAAAGGGGGTTTCAACCCCGCCTGCGAACCATTCATTAATAAAGACCTGACCTGAGCGTAAATCACGCGCCGCACGATTCGCAGCGTCAATATCAGCGGTAAAAATACCATTCACAAGCCCGTAAGGGGTTGAATTGGCTATCTTAACAGCCTCGCTCTCAGATGTGGCGGTCAGGACAGACAGGACAGGGCCGAAGACTTCTTCTGTGGCGATGGTCATATCAGGCGTGACCTTATCAAGGATGGTTGG
>DBMZ01000099.1:0-1038 GCA_002299005.1 Alphaproteobacteria bacterium UBA685
GTGAAGCATGCGGGTGCAGAAGTCTTTGGTTTAAAAATCTTGCTAAGTGATCTATCAAATGAAGATGGCCCTATGCTTTCGTTCAAAAAACAACTGCTTTAGGGCGGCATAGCAAAAACAATCAGAATAGAAGGTCAAAACAGATGTCGGATATGTTTATTCTTTCAGCCAAGAGAAGTGCCATCGGCACATTCGGCGGCAGTCTTGCCCAAACACCGGCGCATCAGCTTTTGACGCATGTGATGACGCACGCTATCGATGCAAGTGGCATTGAAGCGGCCCAAATCACATCATCTGTTTTGGGCAATGTCATTCACACCGCCTCTGAGGACCCTTATCTTGCACGCTTATGCGCGGTTGAAGCAGGCTTGCCCCATCACAGCACCGCTTATGGGGTGAACCGTCTCTGTGGCTCTGGCTTGCATGCCATTATTCAGACCTTTATCGCGCTTAAAATGGGCGATATCGAGGCTGGTATTGCGGGCGGTGTTGAGATGATGAGCCGCGCACCACATATCGCACCTAACATGCGCTTTGGCCAGAAAATGGGAGATGCCAGCCTTGTTGATATGTTGCTAGCACCGCTGACAGACCCGTTTGGCCATGGGCATATGGGCATCACAGCAGAGAATGTCGCCAAGCAGTTTGATATTTCGCGTGAAGCCCAAGATCAAGCGGCCGTGACATCGCACCAGCGTGCGGCGGCGGCGATTGATAAGGGCTATTTCGAGGAACAAATCGTCCCGATTGAAGCAAAAGCTGGCCGTAAAACAATTTCATTTGATACAGATGAGCATCTAAGGCGCGATGCCAGCCTTGATAATATGGCTAAATTGCGCCCTGTTTTCCAAAAAGAGGGATCTGTGACTGCGGGCAATTCATCAGGGATTAATGATGGTGCCGCCGCCTTGATTATTGCGAATGAGGCGATTGCGAAGACAACCACCCCTCTTGCGCGTATTGTCTCTTACGGCCATGGCGGTCTTGACCCTGCGATAATGGGTATGGGACCTGTTAGTGCCAGTGAACAAGCCCTGC
>DBMZ01000099.1:1235-4733 GCA_002299005.1 Alphaproteobacteria bacterium UBA685
CAAGCCTGTGCGGTCACAAAGACCCTTGGCCTTGACCCTGAAAAGGTGAACCCAAATGGCGGGGCCATTGCGCTTGGTCACCCTGTTGGTGCGACGGGCGCGATCATCGCCACCAAGCTTATCCATGAGCTAAAAAGAACAAATGGCCGCTATGGGTTAGCGACCATGTGTATTGGTGGCGGCCAAGGTGTGGCCTTAATTATCGAAGCGCTATAGCTCGCCAACACCCAGCTATTTAGCGAAGCGCCTGCTTAATCACGCTATGTACCGCTGATGAATTAGCAAAGATTTTTCGCGCTTTCTTCAAGGCTGGCAGATGCGAGCCCAAAGCTTGTGATTCCGCGCTTGCGATCAATTGCGGATCATCAAGCGTTTCAATCTTTTGCGGCTGGCAGTAAATCATGTGATAGGTGTGATTGGCCTCCACCTTATCCGCCTTCACCTTAAAGCCTGCCTTACTGCCCACCGGCCATTTTTCACGAAGCAATAGCAGCAGCAAATAATTGCCTTCAGATGAGAAGAAGCTCTCCACATTCTCATCACTTACCAATAAGTCAATCGCCGTGGCTTCCATCTTATCAGACAGCGCCTTATCTTCCATCCAGCTAGCCGCCCGGTCGCCATCTAGCCAATGGGCAAGCCAATTCGCCGCGTCACTGCGCTCCCAGCCTTTGATATGCGCCGGCGCTTTATGAGATGCCAGACGTTCTTCGGTTATCATCACCTCCAAAATATCTGACTCGCCCATAACGCGTAATACAAAATTCTTAGCCATTATGCTTACCCTTTTACCTCTTTGGTCATCTAGCGATGCATGCGCATGCCAGATCCCACCTTTTGAAAGACTGCCCTACTCATAGCCTTGCTTTGATAAGGGATCAACAGTTTGTCACAAAAATGCTGGCGATTACCTTCGTTGCGGCGGGGTTTGGGGCGGATTTAGCTTGTGCCTCTTCGCAGGAAAATAAGAGGTGGCAGTGCCCTTAATACAAACTGCGCCAACTCTTTGCTTCCACTCACAGCAGCGCAAAGTTAGTAACGCCATTAGTTTTACAACAAAAGATTGAAAAATTCGCCGCAGACAATATAGTTAAGAAGGGAGAAAAAAGTGATGCGTGCATTTGAAAATAAGGACGTTGAAGATAAGTTTCTGCGCTTTCCCGATGATAGGAGAGCTTATCTTTTTCACTTGAGAGCGTTAATATTCAATGCGGCTGAAGCAGATGCTAGAATTGGCCCCCTCGCCGAAGAGTTGCGTTGGGGAGACCCAAGTTACATTACAAAACAGACAAGTGCCGGAAGCACAGTGCGAATTGGACTATCTGGTCACGCTAATGTAGCGTTACTATTCCACTGCAAGACCCGATTAATAGAAGACTTCAAGATCATATATTCGGATATTCTTGCTTTTTCAAAGAACCGAGCGATCGTAATTGACCCTCACTCTCCCCCAAGCGACGATATATTGCAAAGTTGTGTATTGGCATCGCTTCTTTATAAAATAAACTCTACCAAAAAAAGATAGATTAACTTGTGCTTTGCTTGCGGCGATAAAATTCGCGAAAGACAATCACAAGACAAGAGCCAACAATCAACATGGCGCCAAGATAATGCGTCATTGTGGGCACCTCTTGGAACACAAAATAGCCGAGCAAAGCCGCCATAGGCACTTGCAAATAGCGGATAGTCGCAATCACAACCGCATCAATATATTTAAAAGACGCCGTCAAACAAATTTGCAAGCCACTGCCAAAGACGCCCAATAATATCAAATACGGTATGACATGCGGCGCTGGCATCGCCCAATAGCTTGGCACCGCAAGGATAAGCAAGCCAACCGAAAGCGCGCCGATGGAATTATACCAACTCGCCACAACCGCCGGCGCGTCACTTTTACCAAGACGACGCAAAGCAAGCTGAAGGCCGCCAATCGATAAAGAGGCCGCCATAGGCAATAAAATGGCCAGCTCAAACTGTTCGTTTAAAGCGCCTGAGATAACGCACACGCCAAACAGCCCCACCAAAACAGCTGACCAGCGATAGATGCCAACACGCTCCCCTAAGAAGAAGGGCGAGAGCATGGCGACATAAATCACCGACCCGTTGACGATGGCGGTTGCCAAGCCAAGCGGCAAATTGCGAATGGATAAAAACCAGAAAAAGATGCCTAACAGGCCTAATACAACGCGAATAACGAGGGTCTTTTTGGCATTAATTTTATAAAAATCGCGCCCTTTGGCGATGATAGCCGCCACATATAACAAGGGCAGGGAAAATAAAAAGCGATAGAAAATAGTCAGCACCAAATTCACGTCATTCGCTATAAATTTGACAATCGCCCCCGTGCCAACACCAAAGCAAATGCCAAGTATCGAGAGAATGAGACCAATGAAAATGGGGGGCATAAAATCGCCTTAAGAGAAAATTAAAGAGTTGCCGTTAAATCTGAAACATAAAGGCGTTACGTATCAACATATACCTTAATCTCACCCTAACCACCACAGAGAAACATTATGTTCAAAAGACTATCAGCCAGTTTGCTTATTCTTGCCATAGGCGCAAGCGCGTCTGTTACCGCCTCAGCACAAAGTGATCTTGTTGCCGCGCGAAAGGCGAATTTCAAACAAACAGGCATCGCAATGCGCCAAATGCGTGGCCAATTTAGTGGTGGTGACTATGAGGCCATTGCGGCAAGCGCGCTGAAAATTGCCGCTTGGGCAGAGCAAATGCCTGAATTCTTTCCAGCGGGCACAGGCCCTGATACGCATCAGACAGACGCACTGCCAAGCATTTGGGAACGCTTTGATAGCTTTACCGCGCTGGCACAAGACAACCAAAAGGCAGCCCTATCATTGGCAAATGCCGCAAAAGATGGTGATGGCAACGCCATTATGGCTGGCATGCAAGCCTTGGGCAAAACCTGCGGGGCTTGCCATTCTCAATTCAGAAAATAGAGAGCAACTGCTTTAGGACTAACAGAGACCGGTGCTAAAAGAAATCTGGGCGCAATTGGGTGGCTGATTGCGCCAAAGCCACCAGACCTGCTAGCAAGAATAGGCCAAACATCGTTTTGCCTTTTGAAAGGCGTGCCTCTTCCCCTGTGGCATAATCGGCCTTACCCGTGACCATTGGCTTAATCAAATTCTTGCGCAATCGGAAATAATAATACAAGAGCGCGCCAAGATGCGCCGCGATAATCAAGAATATCAGCTTCTCACCATAATGATGAATTGTGCCAGCTTGCTTGGCCCATTCTGGCATCAAATGATAAAATGGCCCGTCAAACAAGATATCATCCGTGGAAAATGAGCCTGTAAGCGCCATCATCAAAGGTAGAAACAACAGAAGCTGACTTTGGCGAGATTGACGCAAAGCTGGGGGGACAAACCCTGCCAGATGCGCTGATGCGCAGGTCTGATTATCTGACCCATCCAGTATTTCACCAGCATCATTCCGAGACAGAAATGACGCGCTATCTGCGGCGACTTTCTGACCGCG
>DBMZ01000092.1 GCA_002299005.1 Alphaproteobacteria bacterium UBA685
GTTTCGTCCTGCCATACCAAGTAAGAGGCCCAGCAATCTGATACCCCATGCAGGGCCGGGGCGCGGGCGTATCATGGGCGCCGATAGTGCCACAGTGCCAATACGCGATGACAGCCTATCAGCCGCCAGCAATGCCAAATGCCCGCCCATAGAATGCGCCAAAATATGCAACGGGCCGCGATGCCATCCTGCCGCTTTTATCAACGCCTGCAAGGCTCTGATATGGTCAGCAAATTTATCGCAATGCACCATCAAGGGGCTTGTGCCAAGATGGCCTGAACGCCCTTGTCCGGGCCAATCAATGATCAGGCAATCATGACCTAAATCATGCATTTTTTGCGCCACATGCGCATATTTTTCAGCAAATTCGGTAAAGCCCGGCAAAATCAAAAAGCGATGCGCGCCTGATTTGCCTGCCCTTGTCGGCGCAGACTCCCACAGATGGCCACGCACTGTGCCTGCATAGATGTCAGTGCCGCCCAGCTTTGCCTGCTGATAGCGCGGGTCATGCGACCAATAATTAGGCAATATGCAAGACCTCTTCTGCGACCTCATCCTTATCGATAAAGCCATCTGACTGGCGCGCCCACATCACAGCATAGAGGCCATTTTGTGCCAGCAATTCTTGATGTGTGCCACGTTCAGCGATAATGCCGGCATTCATCACCAAAATCTCATCTGCATCGACAATCGTTGAAAGACGGTGCGCGATGACAATGGTTGTTTGGCTCTTTGAGACCTTATCAAGCGCTGTTTGAATGTCTTTCTCGGTGCGCGAATCAAGCGCGGAGGTTGCTTCATCAAACAAGAAAATCGTCGGTTGCTTCAAGATAGCGCGGGCAATTGCAACGCGTTGTTTCTCGCCGCCCGATAATTTAAGACCACGTTCCCCCACAAGCGCCTCATAGCCCTCTGGCAATTGATGAATAAAGGCGTCAATCGCGGCTAGCTTTGCGGCCTTTTCAATCGCATTTTGATCCGCACCAAAATGCCCATAGCCGATATTATAGCCGATGCTGGCATTAAACATCACCGTATCTTGCGGCACCACACCAATCGCCGCTCTGACCGTTTCTTGACGCACATCACGCACATCTTGATCATCAATCAGAATACGGCCCTTTTGCGGGTCATAGAAACGGAAAAGCAGACGTGAAATAGTGGATTTACCTGCCCCAGACGGCCCCACAATCGCCACCCTTTTGCCCGCTGGCACGTCAAATGACACCCCTTGCAAAATCGGTCTATTACCATAAGAGAAATGCACATCTTCAAAGCGAATAGCACCTTTCGACAGGCGCAAGGCAGGCGCATTATCCTTATCAATAATATCAGGCTCTTCATCAATCAGACCGAGCATACGCTCAAGATCAATGATTGACTGGCGCACTTCGCGATAGACATAGCCAAGGAAATTGAGCGGCAGATAGAGCTGTAAAAGATAGGTATTCACAGCAACAAAATCACCGACAGACATACGCCCTGTCTGAATATCCCAGCCCGCAAAGCCCATCACCAAGACAAGCCCCAAGCCAATGATAGCGCCCTGCCCGACATTTACCGCGGCAAGAGATGTGCGCGATAAAACCGCCGCATCTTCATAATCACGCATCGCCTTATCATAGCGCTTGGCTTCGTTTTCTTCATTGTTGAAATATTTGACCGTCTCGTAATTTAGCAAGCTATCAACCGCTTTGGTCGCGGCGGTCTCATCGGCCTTATTCATACGTTTGCGAAACGCCATCCGCCATTCGGTGACACGCATCGTGAAATAGGCGTAAAGCACGACTGTGAAAAAGGTGATAATCGCATAAGGCGCGCCAAATAAATACCATAGAACCGCGCTAACAAACAGCACTTCGATTAATAGCGGCAGGATCTCAAAAGTTGCCATTGTCAGCAGAAATTCGACACCCTTGGCCCCGCGCTCAACCGCTCTGGTCATGCCGCCTGTTTGCCGGTCTAGGTGGAATTTCAGCGATAATTTGTGCAAATGACGAAAGGCTTGCATCGCCGCGCCGCGCACAGCACGCTGGGCAACCCTTGCGAACAGATATTGCTTTGCCTCTGCAAAAATTTGCTGGCCAAGACGCGCGGCCGCATAGCCGCCCAATATGTACCACAAGATAGTCAGCGAAAAGCCATCCTCGCCATTCACCAAATCAACAGACGCGCCATAGAGAAGCGGCGTTATCAGATTTGATAATTTCGCCGCCACAAGACAAGCAAATGCCAGCGCGATGCGTTGACGCACCCGCCTGTCACCCTTTGGGGCCGTAAATTCATATAATTCTTTCGCAAGCAGCTTAAAACGAGGCCACATACTCGTTTTGGGCTTTTCCAACTCAGCGCTCATGCGGCCTTATCCTTCGATCGTAAAACTCTCACCACACCCACAACGCGCGGCTTCATTTGGATTATTAAACTCGAAACGAGATGAGAATTTTTCTTCCACCCAATCCATTTCAGAGCCGATCAAAAACATCACAGCAGAGGGGTCGATGAAGATATTGACGCCATCTTGCTCAATCATATCTTCAAATGGCTTTTTCTCTGTGGCGAATTCCACCACATATTGCAAACCAGAACAGCCGGCTGTTTTGATACCCACACGAAGCCCCATCGCATCGCTCTCAGCTTTGCTCATAAGGCGTTTAACATGGTCTTTTGCCTTATCTGTCAATGTTAAGATAGGCTTTGATGGATCAAACATATCTGCACCTCAAACCTTTGGTTTCAAAAAGAAAAATCAAGCGCCATTTTGGCATCTTCACTCATGCGATCAGGTGTCCAAGCCGGATCCCAGACAAGCGCCACAGTGACCTTGCCGACATCATCAAGCTTTGCCACCGCATCTGCCACCTGTTTTGGCATCTCGCCAGCCACAGGACAGCCAGGCGCCGTCAAAGACATGGTAATCGTCACATCACCGCTCTCTTGGGTGATGATATCGTAGATTAACCCTAATTCATAAATATTCACAGGAATTTCTGGATCTTGGATAGTCTCAAGAGCGGCGATAATCCCCTCATGATTAGGCTTACCAGCGATAGTCCCATCACGAACATCACCAGAGGTGGCCGTATATCCCTTACTTGTATCAGGCAAAAAATCCTGCAAAGAGGGGCCATTTTCAAACATCTCGCTCATGATTTGAAAATCCTATTTACCTTATGCAAAGCTTCTACCAGAACGTCAAAATCTTGCGGCGTATTATACAGCGCAACAGATGCTCTGGCGGTTGATGACAGGCCAAGCGATTTCATCAAAGGCTGGGCGCAATGATGGCCTGCCCGAATGGCGACACCATCATGGTCAATCAAGGTCGAAATATCATGCGGATGCACATCATCAAGCGTAAAGCTGATAACGCCTGATTTGCCAACGGCCGTGCCAACAAAGCGCAAGCCTTCAACCTCGGATAATCTTTGCATACCATAGCGGATGAGATCTTGTTCATGGCGATGAATTTCATCCATGCCAATCTCTTGCACATAATCAATCGCCGCGCCTAAACCGATACATTCCGCAATCGGCGGCGTGCCAGCCTCAAAGCGTGCGGGCGGGGCGGCATAGGTTGAGACGTTAATCTCAACATCATCAATCATATCACCGCCACCCATGAAAGGCGGCATCGTGCGCAAGATCTCCATCTTGCCCCAGCAAACGCCAATTCCGCTTGGCCCATAGAGCTTATGGCCTGAAAAGACATAGAAATCACAGTCAATCTCTTGCACATCAACAGGCATATGAACAACCCCCTGACAGCCATCAACCACAAATAGCGCGCCCACAGACCGCGCCATCGCGGCGATATCT
>DBMZ01000091.1:0-1773 GCA_002299005.1 Alphaproteobacteria bacterium UBA685
ATGCGCCTAGGGATGGGGCGGGAAATACCCCCATTGATAGGCGCTCTACGACCATTCACAATGCGGGTGCCAAGATGCTATCTGCCCTTGGTCTGATGGACAGGCTGACGGGTAAAATGGCCCCGATTGACCAGATCAAAGTCGCGATTGGGGATGCGCGGCCCTATCATTCTGACTGGCTGTTAAATTGGTCATCTCAGCCGCTAACCATGGCCTATGTGGTTGAAAATCATCAGCTAGATAACGCCTTGGATGAGGCGATAGCTGAGGCGCCGCACCCTATCACGCTGGTTGATGACAGCATCACGGCCTATCATGATGCCGCAGATAGCGCGACACTTGAACTGGCATCAGGGGCGGTGATGACGTCTGATCTTGTGATTGCTTGTGATGGCGTCAAAAGCCCTTTGCGCGCGCTTGCTGGTATCACGCCCAAAATCGAAGAGACGGGCCAGCGTGCCCTCATCGCCACATTGGACGCCGAAATTGGCCATGATGATACCGCCTATCAACGCTTTCTTGCGACAGGCCCCATTGCGCTAATGCCGCTAGCTGGCAAGCAAGTCTCGCTTGTCTGGTCAACAGGCGAAGCGCAAGCACAAGCGCTGATGGCACAAGATGATGACGCGCTCTCAGAGGCCATCACAAACGCCTTTGGAGATGAGCTTGGCAAATTGACCCTCGCAGGGCCACGCGGCGCATTTCCTCTTCGCCCTCATTTCAACCGCCGCCTATCAAAGGGCCGCCTGATACTAGCAGGTGATGCGGCGCATGCGATACACCCGCTTGCCGGGATGGGGTATAATCTGGCGCTTGCTGATGCGGCGATTTTGCTGGCTATCTTGCAAGACACCAAAGCAAAAGGCCTATGCGCAAATCATCCAAGCGTGATGGCCGCCTATCAAAGACGGCGCATGCCTGAAATCTTGGCACTCTCGGCGCTGACCTCACAGCTAAATAGGCTGTTATCACGGCCCAAAACACCGCTCTCATCCCTGATAAATATGGGCGCGGCTATGGGCATGTCGATGATTGATAAAACGCCTTTGAAAAAGCAATTATGTGATGTGGCAATGGGCGGCAAATTATCCAGCGCGCCCTTGCTAAAAGGCCATATAGACTAGCTGTCTAGAGTGTCGCGGTCTTTGCCGCCTCATGATAGGCCGCCATCATCTCATCGCTCTTTTTGCCATAATCATAAAATAGGGCCCATGAATAAATGCCGGTATCATGGCCATCATCAAAGGTCAGGCGGACCGCATAATGGCCGACAGGTTCAATCGCTGTGATGGTGATATCTTTTTTGCCCAAGATGATTTTCTTTTGATCAGCCCCATGGCCTTGGACCTCAGCCGAAGGCGATTCAACGCGCAATAATTCAGCCGATAGCACCGCCTCAAACCCATCTTGAAACAGGATATTTAAAGTGGTTTTTGCCGGTGATAGGCGGATTGATTTCACCGCAGGTGGCCGTAAATCACTCATCATAGACCTCTTATTTGTTTCATGAGGGGCATCTAATCACGCCCATTATCTCATATCTTCTAGCGTGATTTCCTGCGCTTCTTCAATCAATAAGATCGGCACGCCAGAGCGGATGGGGAAGGCTTTTTTGATTTGCTGGCTAATCAGACGCTGATTTTTCGCATCATAATCAAGCGGCCCCTTCGTGATAGGGCAGACAAGGTGCGTTAATAAGGCGCGAGATGTGCGGGCTTGTTTTTCCATTTTTATAAACGCCCCCCTGCTTATATTAATGCGCTCTTCTTAATG
>DBMZ01000091.1:1922-2876 GCA_002299005.1 Alphaproteobacteria bacterium UBA685
TTAATGCGCTCTTCTGGGCCCATCATCAGATGGCTGATTATCTTGCACCGCGCCCTCATGGCCCAACACAGACATCTCAAGCATCGCTATCAAAAGCTGGGTACGAGATGCCAAATCCTCTGTTTCCAATAAGGCCTGTTTTTCGGTGCCATCAAACGGGCAAATCATCGATAGGGTGGTGACAAGACGCTCATCTTGGCATTCATCAATATGCGACCAATCAGCCGAAAAGCCCTTCACATCAAAATAAGTCCGCAACACAGATAACAGATTATCGCGTTCAATCAGGCTTGTATCAGGTTCCAAATCTTGGGCAAATTTCGCAAAATCAACTTGGCCGACAAGAAAGCCTGCCTCATCGAGATGGTGGCTGTGACAGTCAAAACGCGCAATGCCAGATAGGCTGATAATATAGCGCCCATCATCTGATTCTGAAAATTCCGAAATCCGGCCAGCGCATCCCACCTGATAATAGCCATTGCCATCATTTTGCGGCTGGATCATGCCTATCATCCGATGACCGCTAGACATCGCCTCTTGGATCATCGCCAAATAGCGCGGCTCAAAAATATTCAACGGCAGGCTGCCGCCCGGCAATAGTAACGCGCCTGATAGGGGAAATAGCGGCATCGTATCAGGCAATTCGTCAAATAATGGTTCAAAAGGTCCTCTGGACATTATGACTTCCTACTTAAAAAAGGCCCCTTTATCGATTGTGAACGGCTGTCACCAAATATCGGGGCAAAAATTATCATCTCCCTCGATATAGATCAGTTTTTAAGAAAACAAATAGGAGGATAATTTACGCCTTGCTCTGATAACCATCGGGTCACCCACACCTAGCGCCTCAAAGAATTCCAACAGCTGTGTTTTGGCCGCCGCGTCATTGTGATCTCTATCACGGCGAATAGATTCCAATAATTGCGCCATCGCCTCTTCTTTATTGCCCGCGGC
>DBMZ01000091.1:3085-5998 GCA_002299005.1 Alphaproteobacteria bacterium UBA685
CCTGCCGCGCCATCTGTTTTCGCGCCCAATTCGACCGCCGCTTGTGCTTCACGCATAAAAGGTTTGGCCAGCTGTTCTTCTTCAAGAGCTTCGATAATTTCCCGCGCATTTTCAAGATCGCCCAGCGCAACCATCGCTTTGACAAGCCCTGCCAAAGCTTCCAGCGATTCAGGTGCCTCTGCCATGGCTTGCTGGAAGGCGGCCATCGCGCCTGCCCCATCATTTTGTGCCAGCGCGGCCTCCCCTGCTTCAAGCAAAGGCGTCACATCAGGCGCGCCGGGGGCCATCGCGGCAAGTTTGGTCACAAATTCAGTTACCGCAGAAGGTGCTTGTGCGCCTTGGAACCCATCAACAGGCTGGCCATCAATAAAGGCATAGACGGTTGGCACTGACTGGACACGCAATTGCGCGGCGATCTCTTGATTTTCGTCAATATTCACACGCGCCATGCGCACCTTGCCATTTTTCTGAACCTCTTGTTCAAGCACAGGGCCAAGCTGTTTACATGGCCCGCACCAAGGTGCCCAAAATTGGACAATCACAGGCGCAGACTTAGAGCCTTCAACCACCACATCAAGGAAATTTTCCATTGAAACATCGGTGATAAGAGCTGGTTCGCTTGGGGCCTCATTGCCCATCGTCAAAGGAGCGTTATTTTGCGGAAAGTCCATCAAATCATACCTTTATGATTGGTGTTATTAATCGTTTCTTCTAACTGATATCTAGCATGATTGGCGTGATTGAAAAGGCCTCAAGGAAGCGCAACACATCTGCGCCACTCATCCCAATCGTGCGGTCATTGACCAGCGGGTGCATATAGACCTGTTTGGCCGCTAGCAACTCACGGTCAAGCCCAATCGTCACATCTTGGCTCGCCCCATGCATCATCGCAAGCGGTGTTACCGCACCGGGGCGCACGCCAAGATGCGTCAATAGCCGCTCTTGTGAGCCAAAAGAAATACGCCCCGCCCCAAGCGGCTCTGCCAAGGCTTTGAGATCAACCTCTTTATCTTCTTGAATAACGGCCAGATAATTGCGTTTTTTCTTATCACGCAAATAGAGATTCTTAATATGAAACCCGCCTTCTTCTGCGGTGAGTAACTCATCACGAAACGCCTTTGAATCAGCCACTGTGCGCAAGGGCGGGTGGCTGTAAGATGTATAGGCAAGGCCAAGAGAGTCTATTTTTTCAATCAGCCTATCTGGATGAAGAGGCAGGCTATCTTGAAAGGCAGATGAGGCATCCATTTGTCAGCTATCCATTTAGAAAAATTAACCAGTAAAAAACAGCGATACTATCACAAATTACGCTATCCAAACCCTCATAAAACAAATCTGCCAAAAGAGGAAGTCAAAACAGCGCCTAAAAAATGTTACAAAAAGCAACGATTGACCGTGTTTACCGCGCACCTTAAGACCAATATGTTAACTGACCAGTCACCTTTTAAAGAAGGTCAAAAACCAATGGCAAATATAGCATTACTTGGATGTGGTATGTGGGGGCGCAATATTGCGCGCAATCTCAGCAGCCTGTCTGTCCTATCGGCTGTGTGCGATAGTGACGATGCCAGAGCGGCGAGCTTTGCTGATCAGTTTGATACGGACGCCCGCAGCTTTGATGACATCCTAGATGATGAGACCATCAACGGCGTGATGCTTGCCACCGTGGCGCATTCGCACAAGGATTTGGCGATTAAAGCCCTGCAAGCTGGCAAGCATGTTTATATTGAAAAGCCGATGGCGCTGACCTTTGCTGATGCAAATGCCATTCATGAGACCGCGCTTGAGACAGGCAATCATGTGATGGTTGGCCATCTTATCCGCTATCATCCGGCCTTTATTGCCTTGCAACAGCAGATTGCGTCAGGCGCGATTGGCAAGGTGAGGCATATTGGCGCAAACCGACTTGCGATGGGCCGTATTCGCAACACTGAATCAGTTTTGTTTGACCTCTGCCCGCATGATTTATCGCTTATCCTCGCGCTTGCTGATGATGAGCCACAAACGGTTATCTGTCACGGTGTCAGCCATATTACCAAAGGGGTGGTTGATATATTATCAACCGGTCTTGGGTTCAAGGGCGGCCTATCTGCCAATATGCAAACCTCATGGCTGTCGCCTTATAAAGAGCATCGCTTGACGGTAACAGGCGAGACAGGCTCGCTTGTCTTTGATGATACCAAGCCATGGAATGAAAAGCTGGTGCTATGCCAAGATAGCATCACCCAAGCTGGCAGTCTGTTTGTGATAGAGCGCGCAAGCCCGCTGGCTTTGCCTGTGCCTGAATCAGAGCCGCTAAAAGACGAAATGCGCGCCTTTATCGCCCTATGTGATGAGGCAATTATGCCCCCGACAGATTCAGCAGAGGCATTGCGCGTGCAAAAAGTATTAGAAGAAATGCAAAAGCAACTGGTGGATTTTAATGGCTGATATGCTTCCCTTTATTGATTTAAAAGCGCAACAAGCACGTATTCGTGATGATGTTGATGCCCGCCTTGCCAAGGTTTTGGACCATGGCGCCTATATTATGGGCCCTGAAGTCAAAGAGCTTGAAGAGACACTTGGCGCATGGGCACAGACAAAGCATGTCATCAGCTGCTCATCTGGTACAGACGCGCTTATCTTGGCATTATTGGGCCTTGGCCTGCGCCCGGGACAAGGGGTGATTTGCCCCTCATTTACCTTCGCAGCAACCGCTGAGGCCATGGCCGTGCTTGGCGCCTCAGCAATCTTTGCCGATGTTGACCCGCACAGCTTTAACCTTGATCCGCGCAACCTGTCATCTGCCTTGCAAGCTGGTATAGATGCCGGTCTTGAGGTTGTTGGCATCATGCCTGTTGGCCTGTTTGGTATGCCGGCAGATATATTTGCCATTCGTGATTTTGCCAAAAAGCATGGCCTATGGATGATTGA
>DBMZ01000055.1:0-5637 GCA_002299005.1 Alphaproteobacteria bacterium UBA685
GCCAGCCTTATTTGCCAGCCATGGCGGCGTCTATGGCGCTTAAAATCACAGGGGCAGGGTGCGCGCCTGCGAGTGAGAATTCATTGTTAAAGACAAAAAACGGCACCCCATCAATGCCAACATTGCCGCCAAACTGAATATCTTCATTGATTTGCGTGGCCGCATTTTGCAAAGCATCTTTGGTATAGCTATTCTCACAGCCTTCTTGCTGAATAAGGTCTTTTTGCACCTCAGCATCGCTAATATCACGCCCTTCAAGGAAATAGGCCTGAAAGAACCGCTCAGAGAGGGAAAAGCTATGCTTACCAGAGGCAATCAGCAATGTGTGAACAGCTGATGTTTCAGGCGTAAGGGCAATGTCATTAAAGGCAAAATCAATGCCAGCATCCTTGCCTGCCATCGCAATACGATCATAAACCGCGTTTGAGGCTTCCCCGAATTTCTGTTTCAGATAATGCTGCCTGTCCATACCGCCGCGTGGCATTGACGGGTTTAGCAAAAAGGCCCGCCATCTAATGCTAGCAGACAGGCCAGGACGTTGTGCCAGCGCCTCTTCAAGGCGTTTTTTGCCGATATAGCACCAAGGGCAGATAATATCTGAATAAACATCAATCGTAAGCTCTGTCATATTGCCCGTTCCTTTTCCTGTGCTATGTCTCTATCATAGCGGTTATTTACAATGATGCCTATGGTGACCTTTTGTCTGATGTGAAAAAAATTATAAGCGCACGCGATGCGCTGATTGATAAGGCGCAAACTTTACTGGTGAGTGTGACAGGTGATGATGGCGCACCTGATATGGGGACAAGCCCCTTTATCCGCGATGAGGCAGGTGATTTCTTTATCTATACCAGCCAACTCTCAGCCCATGTAAGAGCGCTTATTGCCGGTAATCAGACACGGTTTATGCTGATAGCAGATGAGCGTGCCTCACAAAATATTTGGGCGCGTGTGAGACTAAAATTCACCGCCCATAGCACCGTGATTGAGCGTGGTAGCACGCCCTTTAACGAAATGGCCGACAAGATGGCGCCAGCCTTTGGGCCAACAATGGCGCTTATTCGCCAATTTAGTGACTTTCACATGGTTAAAATCACCCCTATAAAAGGCGTAATCGTCACTGGTTTTGCCTCTGCCTATGAGGTGACAGGGCCGCATTTTGATGTTGGAGCGCAATTAACAAAATCATGATTAAGACACCTATTCTATGGAGCTTTCGGCGTTGCCCTTATGCGATGCGCGCGCGTCTTGCCATCAAAGCTAGTGGGCAAGCGGTTGCTCTGCGCGAGATATTGCTTCGTGATAAGCCAGAGGCGTTTATGGCCGCATCGGCAAAAGGCACAGTGCCGGTACTTGTCCTATTAGATGGACATGTTATTGATGAATCGCGCGATGTGATGTTTTGGGCCTTATCACAATCAGATCCCGAAGGCTGGCTTGATTGTTACCGGCAAGATGAAACTCATGTAATCGCGCATTTAGACGCGCTGGATAATGTCTTTAAGCATCATCTTGATCGCTATAAATATGCGACCAGATATGATGATGTAGACGAGGTAGTGCATCGCACGAGCGGGGCTAAGTTCCTCGAAACATGGAATGATATATTGGGCAGGCAAAAAGGGCTATCAGGCGAGACGCTTGGCCTATTAGATTATGCCACCCTGCCATTTGTCAGACAGTTTCGTATCGCCGACCCTAACTGGTTTGACGCCCAAGAATGGCCGCATCTTCATCAATGGCTGAACATGTTCCTTGCAAGTGATCGCTTTGCCGCGATTATGCATAAATATAAGCCGTGGAAAGAGACAGGCGAAGATATTGCCTTTTAGGCTTTTGTGGGCAATTTGAGCGATGTGTAGATCACATAAAGCGCCAAGGTGACAATCACAACAAAACCGCCAAGGATCATTTGCGGTGTCGCTGTCTCGCCCACACCTAGCCAGACCCATATAGGGCCCAAAATCGTCTCTAACAGCATCAGCAAGCCGATATTAGCGGCGGCAGTATAGCGTGAGGCTGAATTCAGACAGAAGAAGGATAGCGGCAAAATCAGTAAGCCTGAGACTGATATCATCAGCACATTGCCATCAAATAAGGTTGAAGGGCCAATATAGGCCAATACCAATAGAGCGGCCATCAAAGACCCATTGCCGGTAATGGTTGCCACGGGCAAATCTTTATATTTGCGCAAAATAACAAAATTTAAGCCAAAAGCCGCCGCCGCACCAAGGCCATAGAGAGCCCCGATCACAACAGAGCCATCAGGCGCCCCATGCGCATCACCAGCATCCATGACGCTTAACAAAATGCCGGCAAGCGTTGCAATCGTCGCAAGCCATGTTGAAATATGCGTGCGCTCTCCCAATATGATGCGCGAGAAAAACGCGCCAAAAATAGGGGAGGTCGCAAGGGCAAATAAAATCACTGATACAGATGTCTCTGTGATGCCGTTCACAAAGCAAATGGCGCTTGCAAATACACATAAAGAAGACGCAATGCCGCCGCGCGAATAGGTTAGCTTCATCGTTTGGGCAAAATTCTTGCGATCCAAAAGCCATGTAAGCGCAAACATAACAAGGCCAATTTCAAGACCGCGCCAGACGATGATCTCTAACGGCCCCATCTGTGATAGGCGGATAAAGAGTGTGTCAGGCGTTAAGACCAATGCCCCAAACCCTGCTAAGGCTAGGCCAAATAGGGGATGGCGTTTAAAGCGGTCAATGAGTGAGGCTGCCATAAAGAAATCCTAGCGAAAAAAGCCCGCCTTTTAGACGGTGAAAGCTTTCATATCATGCTTTTTGATATTTTTCGAATGTCATTTCAATGCGGAAAGGAATTTTCTGGAATCAGATCTGATAGCTTCAATTTTCTCGACACTCATTTTGTCTGCGGTACGGTAAATCATGCCAAGGCGCGGATTGCCGCGTAATTTATCTTCATGGCGCAATAAAAAGTCCCAATAGAGATAGTTAAACGGGCAGGCATCCTCGCCTGTTTTTTCTTTCACCTTATAGCGGCAGCCTTTGCAATAATCGGACATTTTATCGATATAATTGCCGCCAGCCGCATAGGGTTTTGAGGCAACAATGCCATCATCAGCAAATAACACCATCCCCGATACATTGGGCATTTCTACCCATTCAAACGCATCACTATAGACGATTAGGAACCATTCATTCACCTGCTTGGGTGATAGGCCTGCAAGAAGGCTGAAATTGCCGATGATCATCAAGCGTTGAATATGATGCGCATAGGCATGTTCAATCGTCTGGCCAATTGATTGTGACAGACAATTCATAGCCGTCTTGCCATCCCAGAAAAAGCTGGGGAGATTACGTTCGGCATTGAGCGCGTTCATCGCCGCATAATCAGGCATAAAATGCCAATAAATGCCGCGTATATATTCACGCCAGCCCAATATCTGCCTGATAAAGCCCTCAACCGCATTTAACGGCGCATGACCATTATAATAGGCGATTTCAACCTGTTTTATGACCTCAAGAGGCGTCAGCAGGCCGATATTGATATAGGCGCCAATATGCGCATGAAACATGAATGGCTCATCAGTAATCATCGCATCTTGATAGCTACCAAAATCTGGCAGGCGCTCATCAATGAATTTTTGCAAAACAAGCAAGGCTTGGTCTCTGCTGACAGCCATATTAAAGGCATCATGAGTGCCAAAATGATCAGCAAAATGTGCCTGCACCAGCTCTATGACTTCGCGTGTGATATCGTCTGCCACAAAGCTTGTTTTTGGTGGAATTGACAGGCCTGATTTTGGTGGTTTGCGATTTTCAGAATCATAATTCCATTGACCGCCAACAGGTTTATCTCCTTCTAGTAAGATGTTGTATTTTCTACGCATTTCACGATAGAAAAATTCCATCCGAAGCTGTTTTTTACCCGCCGCCCAAGAGGTGAAGTCATCTTTTGTCGCAAGAAATCTATCATCATCATAAAGCTGAACATTGCCCTGCCAGTCAGCGGCGATTTCATCTTGCCACGCCGTTACGCGATATTCAGACGCCCGTGTCATTGCGACATCTGTTATATCTGTTTGGTCTGCGGCATCTTTTAGCAAATCAGCAAAGCTTGCCGCGCTTTTATCCGCGTCATAATTCTGGTAAATAACCGTAAAGCCCGCATCACGCATCTCTTGGGCAAAATGGCGCATGGCAGAGAAAATCAGAATGATCTTCTGCTTGTGATGGCGCACAGAGGTCGCCTCATGGCTTAATTCGCCCATCACGATGACATCTTGCCCGGGCACCGCGTCCTGTAATGAAGCTAATTCACGCGATAGCTGGTCTCCCATGACCAAATAGAGGCGGCGCATTAGGCAATCTCTTTCAAAGTGGCAAAGGCACCTAGCGCATCAAGACGTGATTGTTTGGCATCCACGATAGGATAGGGATAATCGCGCCCAAGCGTGATATTAGCCGCCGCTAGCACATCAGCGGGGGCGGCGGACGGATCGCCAATATATTTGGCCGGCAAATTGGCCAATTCTGGGACAAATTGCTTGATATAATGTGCCTCACCATCAAAGCGTTCAGCTTGGGTTATCGGGTTAAAGACGCGGAAATAGGGGGCCGCATCTGCGCCGCAACCAGCGATCCACTGCCAGCTTGCGCTATTGGCGGCATGGTCAGCATCAAACAGGCAATCCCAAAACCACGCTTCCCCATATTGCCAATGAAGGCGCAAATTCTTGACCAAGAATGAGCCAACGATCATCCGCACGCGGTTATGCATATACCCTGTTTGATAAAGCTCACGCATGCCCGCATCGACAATCGGATAGCCCGTTTGCCCTTGTTGCCATTTCACCAAATCATCAGGTGCCTCACGCCATGGGAAATGGATGAATTTCTGATTAAGCGGATCTGTCTTTAACTCTTGGTGATAGAACAGCAAAGAGGCTGAAAATTCACGCCAGCCAAGTTCTGATAGGAATGTATCGCACCCTTCATGGCCCATGTCATAGCGTTCAAGCGCACTATACCAGCATTGATTGACTGAAATCTCGCCAAAATGAAGATGCGGCGAAAGCCGTGATACAAATGGCTTATGCGGTAAATTACGGCCTTCCTTATAATCATTTATGCCGTTGTCTAAAAAGCTGTCTAACCGTGCGCGCGCGCCGTCCTCGCCAACCGTCCAATGGGCTAAGAGGTCATCTTTCCATCTATTTTTGGGTAACAGCTCACAATCATCTAAACTTGTATTGGCGGGGATATCGGCAAATTTTATATCTTGCGGGGCAGATAGAGGGCGTCTTGGGGCAGGGGCATTCAGGCACCCTCTGCGGTAAAAGGGGGTGAAAACCTTATAGGGCGTGCCGTCCTTTTTGGCGACTTCCCACGGCTCCCAAAGCAGATTTGCCTTGTGGCTTTCTGCGTGAATACCCTTTTCTTGCATCATGTCTTTTAGCTTTGTATCACGCGCAATGCGCCAAGGCTCATAGGCTCTATTCCAATGTATCTCTTTGATGTCATGCGATTGTGCCAGCGTCTCAAAGATTGAAAGCGCCGGCCCGTTGAATATTTGTAGCTTGCCCTTCAGCGATTGATTTAACCGCTCAAGCGAATGATGAAGCCAAAGCCGTGAGGCACGCCCCATCTTATCTTT
>DBMZ01000055.1:5867-12651 GCA_002299005.1 Alphaproteobacteria bacterium UBA685
AAACAAAGTAATCACTATTATATTCGTAAAATAGCGCGAGATAGACCTGTCGCTTTTTAAAATGTTTTTCATCTGTCTCTGCGCTGATTTTTGGCTTGCAGGTGGTGTTTATGCGCTATTCACGAATGTGGAAAAATACCGCCTAAACAGATGACTTTATGGCGTGATGCGTTATATTACGCGTGAGTTACTCAAATGATTAAATGGCATTTCTAAGAGACGATGAATGTATAGAGCCCCTGTTCAAGATATGAAATTCGCTTTAAAGAGCGTGCAAAATGATAGACCTCATCTAGCGGGCGCCTTGCCTGATGAAGAGATGATTGATGTTATCTTGACCGAAGCAGGCAAATTGGCTGGTGATGTAATCGCGCCTTTGAACCATGAGGCGGACAAGGCTGGCGGGGCAAAGCGCCTTGATGATGGCACAGTGCAAACGCCAAATGGCTTTGTCGATGCCTTCTCACAGCTAGCTGAAGGCGGCTGGACCTCTATGGAAGCGGCAGAAGCCTTTGGCGGCCAAGAGATGCCTCTGGCGCTTAGCTCATGCGTGAATGAGATGTGGCAGGCATCGAACATGGCCTTTTCCTTGTGCCATTTGCTAACCCAAGGCCTTATTTCAGCCTTAGAACATTCGGCAAATGAAGCACAGCAAAATATCTTCATCCCGCCGATGGTTGAGGGGCGTTGGACAGGCACGATGAACTTAACAGAGCCGCAAGCTGGCACAGATTTGGCGGCGATTAAGACAAAGGCTGTTAAGAATGGCGATCATTACCTAATCTCAGGCCAGAAGATCTACATCACCTATGGTGAGCATGATATGGCTGAGAATATTGTGCATCTTGTGCTTGCGAGAACGCCTGATGCGCCAGAAGGTCATAAGGGTATCTCGGTCTTTTTGGTGCCAAAATTCCACATTAATGAAGATGGCTCGCTTGGGGCGCAAAATGATGTGCACTGCGTTTCAATTGAAAAGAAACTGGGCATTAAAGGCTCACCGACCGCTGTATTGCAATATGGCGATAATGGCGGAGCTGTTGGGTATCTTGTTGGCGAAGAAAACCAAGGCTTGGCGATTATGTTTGGCATGATGAACCATGCGCGCTTTAATGTTGGCTTGCAAGGTTTGGCTTTGAGTGACCGCGCTTTGCAACAAGCGCTATCTTATGCGGATGTGCGCGTGCAAGGCACACCTTTGGGCAGAGAGCCAAAAAGCCCAATTATCCATCACCCTGATGTGACAAGATTACTTGGCCAAATGAAGGCTGAGAGTGAGGCCATGCGCGCGCTGATGATTTATGGCGCGGCCTTGCTTGATGAGGCTGAAGGCGGCGATGAGGCGGTATCACGCCGCGCTGATTTCATGATCCCGATTATCAAGGGCTGGTTAACAGAGCAGTCGCTTATCATGACCTCGCATAATGTGCAGATTCATGGCGGGATGGGCTTTATCGAAGAGACAGGCGCTGCACAGCATTACCGTGATGCGCGGATTCTGCCGATTTATGAGGGCACGACGGCTATTCAGTCAAATGACCTTTTATTCCGCAAAACCATGCGTGACGAGGCCGCAGAGGCCAAAGCGTTGCTAGCTGAGATTGCCACAGACGCGGCACAGGCCACAGGCCATGATAATGAAGCAATAGCGCAATTAGCCGCCAATCTTAGCTTGAAAGTGGCTGAGGCAGAAGCTGGTATTCACAGCCTGATGGCGCGCCAGAATAACCCGCGCGAAATTGCGGCGTCTGGTGTGTCTTATTTGATGATGCTGGGCACATTGACAGGTGGCTGGATGCTATTGCGTCAAGGCCTTCACGCGGCAGAGGCCCTTGCGCTTCCAGAGGCAGACACAGCCTTTTTGCATAATAAGCTTGCCTCTTTGCGCCTATTCAACGCGCTAAGCTTGCCGCAAGTCTCTGCGCATGCTGAGACAATCATGCTTGCAGGCACAGCCACTGAAAGCCTTAATATCGCTGAGTGGCTGGCCTAATACGCTTATTGCGGGCTATTTGTGCGTAATTCGAATTTTTGAATCTTGCCTGTTGCGGTTTTCGGTAATGTGCCGAAAATCACATATTTTGGCCGCTTAAAGCCTGCTAGATGCGTGCGTGAGAAGGCAATGATTTCTTCTTCGGTCGCTGTTGCACCCTCTTTTAATTCCACAAAGGCGCAAGGCACTTCGCCCCATTTTTCATCCTTGCGCGCGACCACGGCGGCAAGAGCGACAGAAGGGTGCCTGTGAAGCACAGATTCAATCTCAACAGATGAGATGTTCTCACCGCCGGAGATGATGATATCTTTGAGCCTGTCTTTGACTTCCATATAACCGCCCGGATGCATGACCCCAAGGTCGCCAGAGCGAAGCCAGCCACTTGATAGGGTGGCATCAGTTGCCGCCTTATCTTTGAGGTAGCCTTTCATAATTGTATTGCCGCGGATCCAAATCTCACCCATCGTCTCGCCATCAGCAGGCACATCCTTGCCAGTCTCAAGGCTGACGATACGAAGGCTATCTGTGTGAACCATAGCTGCACCTTGGCGCGCTTTGATTGTGGCTTTTTGCGCAAAATCCAGCTCATCCCAATCAGAATTCCAGCTACACATGATGGTATGGCCATAGGTTTCTGTTAGGCCATAGACTTGCGTGACGTTAAAGCCGAGTGCTTCAACCGCTTCTAATATCGCGGCAGGGGGCGGGGCACCGGCGGTCATAACCTCAACCTTATGCTTTAGCGGTTTGCGCACGCTATCATCAGCGTTTACAATCATCCCAAGCACAATCGGCGCGCCGCCAAAATGCGTGATCTCATGCTCATGGGCCAAATCATAAATAGCCTCAGGTGTAATCGCTCTAATGCAAATAATCGTGCCTGCCAGCGATGTCATCGTCCAAGCATGGCCCCAACCATTACAATGGAACATCGGCACTGTATAAAGATATGATGGGTGACGCGGCAGATTCCAATCTGTCACTGTGCCCATAGACATCAAGTAAGAGCCTCTATGGTGATAGACAACGCCTTTTGGCTTGCCACTTGTGCCGGATGTATAGTTAAGCGTGATAGGATCCCATTCATCAGCGGGTAATTCCCACGCAAAATCTGGATCACCACCGGCCAAGAACGCTTCATAATCCTGCACGCCAAGACAGCCGCCCTCAATGCCTTCTTCTGTATCGATAATATCAATCACCGTGATATCATCACGGCCAATCTCTGCCAAAGCCTGCTTGATTTGCGCCGAAAAGCCTGTGTCAGTGATAAGGAAACGTGCTTCACCATGATTTAAAATATAAGCAATGGTGGCGCTATCGAGGCGGATATTGATTGTGTTCAAAACACCGCCCGCCATTGGCACACCAAAATGGCACTCAACTAATTCAGGCGTATTTGCCGCCATAACCGCAACTGTGTCATGTTTTTGCAAGCCAGCTTTTGTCAGAGCAGAGGCAAGACGCTTACAACGCTCATAGGTTTGTGACCAGCTATAGCGACGGCTACCATAGATAACAGAGGTGCGGTCGCCAAACATAAGCGCCGTTCGAGGCAAAAATGACAGAGGCGAAAGAGGCACATAATTTGATGCCTGCTTGTCAAATTGATCATATTTATCAGATGTATAGCTAAATGTCATAATCTTAACTCTCAGATGATATGTCTTGCGGCTACCTTAATTTCTAACAGGTGTGCCCTTATCAAGCATAGTTGAAATGCGCTCATATGTCGGGGCTGTTTGGGCCAAGCGGATAAAGGCACGACGCTCTCTTGCATAAAGCGCATCTTCATCCACTATCATGCTGGCCTCATCTTCATCTGCCGTCACAATCGTCGCAATCTGCATCGCCACACTCTTATCATGGGCAAAGAACAGGCCATCGGCAATGCCCTTATCCATAAAGGCGGCCATTTCATCACGCAAATCAAACGGGGCAAGCGTGATCTCTGGTTCTTGCGGCGGGGTATAGCCAGCGTTAATCATCTCTTCAAGCATGTTCATTGACTGGGTAATAAGCTTATCTCTATTCATCACCGCGCTATCATGGGCGTCTCTGAAATATTGAAATTTCGCGCTTGTCTCAGGTGAGGTGCCTGTGAGGCCATAGCCGATTTGCATCCATGTCTGCCAAGCCGCTTTACGCCAATCACCTGTTGCCTCAAACCAGCGCAGATAGCTTTCTTTGACACCGCCGCCAGCAGGCACAACACCAACGCCAGACTCAACCAGCCCAAGCACTGAATTACTATGGGCCACAAGCCTATCGCAATGCGCTAGCACTTCAAACCCACCGCCAATCGCAAGACCAGATGGCGCGCCAACAACCGGCACGTTGGTATATTTCAAGGCCTTTACAGCCTTTTGGAAGCGATCCAAAAACCCATCAATGCCGTCCCAATCCTTTGTCTCGATGAACGCGCGGAAGGCGTTAAGGTCAACACCGGCAGAGAAATGTTGCGCATCATTATGAACGATAATGCCGCGACCTGGATTTCTGGCGGCTTCTGCCACAATTTGCATCGAGAGATCATTCAAAGCATTGGCCTTTGAGTGAAACTCTATCAGGCGCAGATTATCACCAATCTCGAACAAGCTTGCCGCGCTATTGCTGGCAATTGGCACAAGGCAACGGCGCATCATATGAAAACGTGTTGTCCCTTCAGGCAGATTGACAGGTGCATCTGCAAGACGTTCACCTTGCTGGCTAAATTGGGCGACTTGTAAGGCCTCATCCGCCGGTGCATAGAAGGGCGCATCACCCATCAAAGCTTGCGGTACAGCCAAGCCTGCCTGCGTGATAAGCGTGCGCACAGTCTCATGAGAGAGCGCATCCATCATCTCAAACGGGCCTTTAATCCAGTTAAAGCCAAGCTTCATCGCATCATCAATTTGTTGCGGTGTGCGTGTCACCTCTGGGATAAGAGCGGCCGCATAGGCAAGAATATGGCCAAGGGCAGAGCGCACAAAGGCCGTCTGCGCCCCCTCAGCTTCGTTCGTATCACCGTTTTCGTCTATTAGCATCACAAGCGGATCTTCATTATTGGCCTGCATTTGCGCGGCTAGGTCTGCCTTGCGACATAGGTGTGTTTTGCGCGGCGCCAAAGACCCATCAGCGATATTGACTGCCCATTCTGCCTCATCCTCATCAATCCGGTAGAAGCCACCAAGGCCTTTATCGCCTGTATAGCCTTGGCTAATCATTGATTGGATTAGCGGTTGCACAGGGTTTTTGCGCTGACCAACCTCATGAAACGCATCATCAACAGGCAAGATAGTCGCAAGCGTGTCGACAACATCAGCCATCAAATCAACGCCAATCAAATCATAAAGGCCAAAAACGCCTGTTTTGGGAATCCCCATAGGACGTCCCATAAGCGCGTCAGCATCTTCAATCGCTAGCCCATGCTTTGCCGCCTCATTAAGGCCCACCTGAAGCGCGTAGACACCGACACGATTGCCCAAAAAGCCCGGCGTATCATCACAAGCCACAACACCCTTGCCCAAGATACGGTCATTGAAATCAGCCAAAATATCGATGACATCATCTGCTGTATGTTCACCACGCACCAATTCAAGCAAGCGCATATAACGCACAGGGTTGAAATAATGCGTAATCGCAAAACGTGCCTGAAAATCAGCCGGCATATCCTCAACAAGCAATTTAATCGGGATAGTCGAGGTGTTTGACGTGATAATGCAGTCTGATTTACATGTGTCATTCAAGCGCTGATAAAGGTCTTTTTTGATATCAAGACGCTCGACAACCGCTTCAACAATCCAGTCATAATTGGCCAACGCATCGAAATCATCTCTGATATTGCCTGTTTTGATAAGCGCGCTTTTCTTTTTATGCATCAGGGCAGGGGGATCTGATTTTAACAGACGTTCAATCGCGCTATCGGCGACCGCATTTACATTGTCACCATCTGAAGGCAAATCCAACAGCAACACTTCACGCCCTGCATTGGCGATTTGTCCTGCGATGGCGCTACCCATTGTGCCTGAACCAATAACAGCAATTTTTTGTAAATCTCTCATCGAAAATCTCTTTCAGCGGGGACTAAGTCTTAAACGTCAAATAATAAGGGTGCGAGGCCAGAAAATAACCCTAGGCGAGGAAGGCGCGTAGGTGTTTGTTGACTTCATACGGTCTTTCAGATGGCAAGAAATGGCCAGCATCTTCGATGATTTGCAAGGTGCAATTCTCAAGCGCATCTGCCATTTTCTTGCCAGCCTTGGCAGGAGTCATCTTGTCATGGCTTGCAAGAATGGCGAGTGACGGGCACATAATCGCCGCCGCGGCATCTGGCCCGTCATGATACTGATTACAAGCCGACAGATCAGCGAACAGCGCTTGATTATCATTGCTCTCCATAACAGCGGTGCCAAATTCAATATGCGTCTGGCCAGGCCAGCTATGCGCATAAAGGTGGCTGTCATTGGCATGCGCCCAATTAACCATCGCTTGATAGGCGGCGGGTGGATTATTCATCGCCATATCAAGCAAAGCATCATTCACCGGAATGGCTAATGCGCCAGCGATTAAGCACAGTTTTGTTACCTTTTCAGGATAGCGTTTGGCCATCTCTAGGCCGACTAAACAGCCTTGTGAATGGCCAATGATAGTGGCAGAAGAGACGCCAAGCGCCTCTAATAGGCCAGCATACCAGTCGGCCATCGCCCCTATATCATCCAAAGGCACACCACCAGAATGACCATGAGACGGCATATCAGGGTTCAAGACTTGCCAGCCACGATTGGCAAAAAAGCGCCCTTGTTGCATGAA
>DBMZ01000068.1:0-1914 GCA_002299005.1 Alphaproteobacteria bacterium UBA685
TCGTTCCATAATTTTAGGACGTCAAAATAGCGGTTCACTGCCCCGCCTTCGGCCCATAACACCTGAAGTGGCATCGATAATTTGCGGTCCTCATCCGCGTCATCATGCGCAATATCAATGGTTGCGGCGGCGCGGTAATCTTCGCAAGTGGCGCGGATTGTGTCTTTATCGCGAAATGCCGCAAGATACTCGGCCAAGGCTTCATCAGAGAAAGAATGCGCATCACCTATTTGCTGATAAATCTGGTTAAAGCATTTGCGTTGCCAAAAATTATCAGCGTCTTTGGCAATGATTGTCTCTGGCAGAGGGGCCGGCTGGATTAAGAAAAACCAATGCCAATAAGCGGCGGCAAACCCCATGCTTGTCTCGGCATACATCTCGCGCGTGGGGGCGATATCGAGCATGGTGATGGCCCTCACAACATCTGGATAATCAAGGCCAAGACGGTGCGCAACCCGCGCGCCCCTATCATGCGATAAGATGCTAAAGCGGTCATGGCCAAGCCCTGCCATTAGATTGACTAAATCGCCTGCCATTGCGCGTTTTGAATAAGTTTCATGCGCCTCATCTGAGGGCGGCTTATCAGAGCGACCATAGCCGCGCAAATCGGGGATGATTAACTGCCACTCATCAGCTAGCAATGGGGCCATCAGATGCCACATGGCCGATGTTTGCGGATAGCCATGCAATAGCAATAAGGGCGGCTTTTGCGCGCTTCCACCAAGGCGCACGAATAAGCGTATATCACCACAGTCAATAAACTGTTCTGAAAACCCCTCAAACATCTCTGAGCCTCTTTCCTTCATCCTGATGCACGTCTTTGATGCTCTCATAACCCTACGACAGGCTACTCAAAAATATACATCTTTTATTATAATTTAATAAATGCTAATACCCCGGTGATTTTGATTAAATGTAGACTATGTCTTATGAAATTACGAGGTGCTATGGCCCTAGCCGCCCCTGTCTTGCTGGGTTGGCTTTTTTCTCACGTGCCTGCTTATCACGGTGCCTATCTCGTGCCCTATAACGGGGCCGGGTGCTAAGATTGCAAAGAAGAGAGACGATGGTAAAAAAGCTTTTGAGTTATCTATTGATACCCCTAGCCGCTCTTTGTTTGTTGCTGTTTATTGTCTTTCTGACAGCGCCGCAATTTGGCGCCATCCCAAAAGGCGCTTATCTGGACATCGTGCAAAGCTCGCCTCATTACAGCCAAGAGCGAGAGATTTTCGTCAATAGGCGCCCTGATATTCTTGACACGATGAATGTGGGCGCCCGTTTTTGGGCAGATCCGCTTGGTCGTGAGACGCCAAATTTCCTGTTTAATAATAACCAAACAAAGCCAGAAGGCGCATTGCCACAAATGCCCAACCCCGATATTGCCGCCTTCTTAAATAGCCAAGAGGTGGTGAAATTTATTTGGCTTGGTCATTCAACCATTCTGCTTTCAATCGATGGTAAGACCATCTTAATCGATCCGATATTCTCTGATCATGCGGCGCCTTTTCCTATAGCGGCCAAGCGGTTTCAGGCACCTGTTATCAGGCTTGAAGATTTGCCAGAGATTGATCATATCATCATCTCTCATGATCATTATGACCATCTTGATATGGCGACGATTAAACATTTCCGCAATAGAGATGTCTCCTTCCTTGCGCCGCTTGGTGTGGGCGCGCATTTGCGTCATTGGGGGATCGCAAATAGCCGCATCACTGAGCTTGATTGGTGGCAAGAAGCAAGCATCGGGACGCTGCGCTTTGCGGCAACACCCTCACAGCATTTCTCTGGCCGTATTGGTATCATGCATAATAACAAAACCCTCTGGGCGTCATGGGTTATCCAAGGGCAGGCAGGCTCTGTCTTCTATAGCGGTGATTCAGGCTATGATACGCATTACCGCGCGATTGGTGAGCG
>DBMZ01000068.1:2165-6804 GCA_002299005.1 Alphaproteobacteria bacterium UBA685
AGGTGATAAGCCTTGATAATGTGACGCTTTATGACCAATGGTGGCTAGAGGCCATCCAATAGGGCATAAAACATTTATGATGACAGAGGTGTTGCGCCTGTCTCTGTGCGGATGATTTTGCCGCCCGATAGGGTGTTCACAATCATCACCGCCTCAGAGGTGCCATCTGGGAATTTCATCACCTGATGCATCACAAGAATATCATCATTCTCGTAGAGACATCTGTCATTGATGATTTCTAGCATATCGCTCTCCATCATCGCTTTTAGGTTTGGTGCCCAGTCTTCTTTTGATACTTCGACGCCTGCCTGATGGCGCACAAAAACGAAATCATCATGCATTAGGCTCAGATAGCCCTCAGTATCTTTATCATCCATACAGGATCTTATTTTTTCATAAAGTGACATTGTCTATTTCCCTTCATTGTTAATGGGCGCCGCTTAGGCATAAAGAATGTCGGACATGCTAAAGAGCAAGAACCCGTACCCACACCCAAACACGATAGGCGCTATGATAGGCTCTTTGGTATATATAACCCCTTCATCCGCCGCGACTTTGGCTTGCACAGTGCGATAACTTAAAAAAGCAGCAAATACGGCTTGGATGATGAAGTAAGTGAACAAATACCAAGCACCCTCAGGGCCTCGTAGCAAAATAAGGACATGCATAATCGCAGCAGCTATGGCAAATGAGCCAACAAAGCCGCCTATGATAATGCCGGTATGGCTTATTTTGAATTTGTCGTAAAAGGACTTTATGCCCAAAGACATTTGAAACCCATACATGGCCCAACCAAAGGTCAGTGCCAAAAATACAATCAGGTTTAGGATACCACCAAAACTTTCAATCATTTCTTCTCTCCCCGAAAAAAATTACGAGAACATGTGAAGACATGACGGTCGTTTCTTATTGTTTTTATAGGGCGCGTGTCTCACACGTACTCATCTATGGACGAGGTGCAAGACCAAAGATATCAAAGGCCTTTTGTTACAAGAACACGCCGCCTAGTTATACGTTAGTATTAATTAATATAATTTGTCATGAAAAAAAATTGGCTTGTAGAAAGTGCCCGATTATTGAGCATATCTGTTATTAAGCAAATGGACCAACAGGCAAAACCTGTCACGATAAAAGCCGCAATAAAGTATTTCTCTATTGCGGCTTTTATCGTGGTGATAGGGGCTTTAAGCGCTGATGATGTTATGCTCAGGGCCAAATGGGAAGCCGGTGATGTTTGTTGCGCCATCTTCTGTGATGACCAAAATATCATGCTCACGGTAACCGCCCGCACCTGCTTCGCCGTCTGGGATTGTGATCATCGGCTCCATTGATACCACCATATTTGGCTCAAGCACCGTGTCGATATCCTCACGCAATTCTAGGCCAGCTTCACGGCCATAATAATGGCTCAAGACGCCAAATGAGTGGCCATAGCCAAAGCTGCGATAATCAAGATAGCCTAATTCTGCGAATAAAGCGTTTAGCTCATGTGTGATTTCAGCGCAGGTAACGCCTGGCTTGATTAATTCAAGGCCGCGGCGGTGAACAGCGACATTCGCCTCCCACGCTTTTAATGTGGCGGCATCAGGCTCACCCAAGAATAGCGAGCGTTCAAGCGCGGTATAATAGCCGGAAATCATCGGGAATGTGTTCAAAGAGAGCAAATCGCCAGCGGCAAGTTCGCGGCAGGTGACAGGGTTATGGGCGCCATCAGTGTTAATGCCAGCTTGGAACCAAACCCAGCTATCGCGCATTTCGCTATCAGGGAAACGGCGGGCGATTTCGATTTCCATCGCATCACGTCCTGCCATAGCGACATCAATCTCTCTTGTGCCAACTTTAATCGCATCTTTAACAGCTTGGCCACCAATATCTGCCGTATTAGCGCCGGCGGTAATCAGCGCGATTTCAGCATCAGATTTCACCATACGCTGGGCCATTGTGGCGCCTGCAATATCGACCAATAACGCATCGGTGAAGGTCTCAGCTATCGCGTCACGGACACTAAGGGTCAGATGATCATTCTCGACGCCGAGGCGTTTTGGCGCGCCGATAAGTGACTTAATCGCATAGTAATAATTGCCGCGCTGCCAGTCTGTATAGATGATGTTATCACCATGGCAACGACGCCAAGGCTGGCCCGCATCAATGCCGGCAGAGACTGTGGTGCAGTCTGAGGCGGTAATCACAGCCGCATAGGGGCGGCCAAAGGCACAATATAAAAAGCCCGTATAATAGGCAATATTATGCATAGAGGTCAGAATAACCGCATCAAGCCCTTTATCGCTCATAATCTGGCGCAGGCCAGCAAGGCGCGCATCATATTCAGCGGCTGAGAAGGGAAGAGGGGCTTTTTCGCCATTATAAAGGCGCATTGTTTGCGGGCGTTCGTTCATAGATGTTGGCATCATCTGCTCCTTAATTCACGGGCAGAGAGCCTGCCCAGTTTTACATCCGGGCGTACAGGATGCGTTACAATTGGTGTAACAAGACCTCTGCCTATGGTGGCAGGGTGCGTGATCGACGCCATCGATCATGCTTGCTACGATATCCAAAGTTTTTCAGGATTCAAAGTGAAAACACGAAAAGATTAGCGCCTGTGTGACTGTTTTTCGCTTCGTCCGCGCTATATCAAGTTCAAGCGCAATATGAGGTAGAGGAGCGCCGCCCATGATTAGTGTTTATTTTGATGGCAAATGCGGCCTTTGCAGTAAGGAAATCCGCTATTATCAAAAGATCGCGCCAGCTGGTATTTTCAACTGGTATGATGTGGCGAGCGACCCTGCGCCCTTATTGCCCTTGAATATCGAGCAAGAGGCGGCTTTGCGGCGTCTTCATGCAACAGATGGGGCAGGTAAGCTCTATATAGGTGTTGCGGCTTTTGGCCTGATATGGCGTTCTTTGCGCTATTGGGCGCTTCTTGGCTGGTTGGTGCGCTTGCCACTGGTAAAGCAGGTGGCTGAGTTAGCCTATAATCGTTTTGCCGATTATCGCTTTAAGAAATTGCCGCATTGCCAAGTCTTTCTGCAAGACTAGGGGGCTAGCGGCCAAATATCTCTGCCATAAGCGGGCCTAGCGCCTCTACATCATCTTGCGTGAAAAAAGCTGGCTTGTCTGAATCAATGTCCAAGACACCGAGTAAGGTGCCTGTTTTGTCAAAGATAGGCATCACCAATTCGGACAAGGTCGAAGATGAGCAGGCAATATGCCCGTCAAAGGCATGCACATCTGGCACTAATTGCGTGCTTTTCGTCCGCGCCGCCGCCCCGCACACCCCGCGCGAAAAGGGAATGGTCAGGCATCCATGACCACCTTGATAAGGCCCAATTTTCAGCATTTCAGCGCCTGTGACGCGGTAAAAGCCGACCCAGTCAAAGCCGTCAAACCCGTGATAAAGCTCCGCCGCCACGGTGGCCATCAAAGCGATGACATCATCCTCACCCGCACATAAGGCCCTAAGGCGTTCCGAGATCTCTTTATAGTCGCGTGTCATTATCTCTCTCATTAGTCATGTCGTTAAAGATATTGTAAATACAATCTTTACAATTGTATTTTGTAAATATTTACAAATTGAAAAGATGACACCTTTTAACTGGTATCATCACGCTTATCTAGGCTATCACATCGTCACATTCCATTCCCATAGACTGAGATGAAATAGGAGCCCTAAGATGAGTAAATATACAGACCTTGTTGCGCAAAAAGAAGCAACAATTAAAGCAGCTGGTAGCGCGTGGACAGCGATTAATGCTGAATATGCGGCACGTATGGAGCTGCAAAACCGGTTTAAGACGGGGCTCGATGTGGCGCGCTATACGGCTGATATTATGCGCAAAGATATGGCCGAATATGATGCGGATAGCAGCCAATATACCCAGTCACTTGGGTGCTGGCATGGCTTTACCGCACAGCAGATGATGATGGCGGTAAAACGTCACCGCAAGACCACCGATAAATCATATGTCTATCTATCAGGCTGGATGGTTGCCGCTTTGCGCTCTGATTTCGGGCCTCTGCCAGACCAATCAATGCATGAAAAGACGGCTGTCTCTGGCTTAATTGAAGAGATTTATACTTTCTTGCGCCAAGCTGATGCGCGTGAATTGCGTCATTTGTTCAAAGATTTGGACGAGGCGCGCGCCACTGGCGGTGATGTTGCGGCAGCTTTGGCGGCGATTGATAATCATGAGACACATATCGTGCCGATTATCGCTGATATTGATGCTGGCTTTGGTAATGAAGAGGCGACCTATTTGCTGGCAAGGCGGATGATTGAGGCGGGGGCGTGCTGTATCCAGCTGGAAAATCAGGTGTCTGATGCCAAGCAATGCGGTCACCAAGATGGTAAGGTCACCGTGCCTCATGAAGATTTCCTCTCAAAGATTAACGCGGTGCGCTATGCGTTCCTTGAGCTTGGGGTTGATAATGGCGTGATTGTCGCGCGCACAGACAGCCTTGGTGCTGGCTTGACGCAGAAAATCCCGGTATCGCAAAAGCCAGGTGATCTGGCTGATCAGTATAATTCATTCCTTGAGCTTGAAGAGATTTCAGATCTCTCACAGCTAAAGCAAGGTGAGCAGGTTGTGACCAAAGGCGGCAAGGCCTATAAGCCTGTACGCCTGCCAAATGGCCTTTATGC
>DBMZ01000068.1:7123-9369 GCA_002299005.1 Alphaproteobacteria bacterium UBA685
CAGATGGCGCGCGTGATGCGGGTATCTTCCATCATCTCATCACTTTGCCGACCTATCATGACACCGCGCTTGGCACAGATATCCTCTCAGAGGGGTATTTTGGCGAGCTTGGCATGCTTGCCTATGTGCGAGACGTTCAGCGTCGTGAAATTCGCCGCGGCATGGCCTCTGTTAAGCACCAAGATTTGGCAGGCTCTAACATTGGTGATGACCATAAGGAATATTTCTCAGGCGATATGGCGCTGTTGGCATCTGGTGAAGATAATACGATGAACCAGTTCTAGGCAGTCTGCCTCATAACATAATCATGATAAAGCCCGCTTCGTCTAAAGCGGGCTTTTCTTTTAGCCAAAAAGAACTTGATACATGATGCGCCCCGGCATGAAGGTGAAAAAGCCTGTGACGATAAGGGCGAAGATATAGAGCATTTTCATAATCTGGGCATGGCGTTTGATATTCCCTTTGCGCGCATAATGCACAGCCATCATAACAGAGAGAATGGTCCAAATACTCAATAGATGGATAGGGCTAAAGGCGCCCCATAGGCGCAGCTCATAGATGAAGAATGAGGAAATCGCGACAAGTAGCATGAGGGCCACCCATGCCCTGCCGATGAGTTTATGAAGCATCCCGCCCTTTTTCATGGCCAATTGCGCACCGCCTAAAATAATAGCTAGCATGGCGGCAAAGGCATGTAGGGGAATGGGCTGGCTGGCGGTTAGTAACGGGTCCATCTGGCTATCCTGTGGCTGGCTGTCCTGTAGCGGGTTTATCAGGGCGCCTAGTCTAGCATGGGTTAATAATTGTCGGGGTCGGTTTTATGCATAAAAAAAGCCTGTATAAAAAAAGCCTGCCAGTGAGGGTGCAATCTGGCAGGCTTTTATCATGTCACAAAGCGATGTGTATAGAGGTCTTTATGCAACCGCCTTTGGACTATGACTAGTGGCGGCATCGAGCGCTTGGGTGATATCGGCAATGATATCATCACTATGCTCAATGCCGATTGAGAGGCGGATATAGCCGGCGGTGACGCCTGCGGCTAGTTGCTCTTCGGCTGATAATTGTGAATGGGTGGTCGAAGCAGGGTGGATGGCAAGGCTTCTGGCATCACCAATATTCGCAACATGATAAAGCAGCTTCAGATTATCGATAAAGCGTCGTCCTGCCTCAATGCCGCCTTTGATCTCAATCCCCACAAGCGCGCCATGGCCCTTGGTAAGATAGCTATCAACACGCGCTTTCTCATCGCCCTCAAACAGGCTTGGATAGATGACTTTTTCAACCGCATGATGGTCAGAAAGATAGTCTGCCACCTTGGCCGCATTTGCCTGATGTTCGCGGAAACGCAACGGCAATGTCTCAAGACCTTGGATAAGGTGAAAGGCGTTCGTTGGCGATAGGGCCGCCCCTAAATCACGCAGCAAAACAACACGTGCACGCACAGCAAAGGCAATCGGTGCGCCAAGTGCTTCAGGTACAAGTTGACCCCAAACAGCGCCGTGATAGCTATTGTCAGGCTGGTTGAAATTTGGTTGCTGGTCAGGCTTGCCCGTCCAGTCAAAATGACCGCCATCAATAATCACACCGCCAATAGAGGTGCCATGGCCACCAATAAATTTGGTCAAGCTATGGACAACCACAGCGGCCCCATGATCAAAAGGACGGCAGGTCAGAGGAGCGGCGGTATTATCGACAATCACAGGGATACCACGCGCGGTGCCAAGAGCGGCTACTTCGGCGATTGGGAATGGCACAAGCTGTGGATTTGGCAAGGTTTCACCAAAATAAGCGCGTGTCTTATCATCTGAGAGATCAGCAAAGCTCTGCGGGTTGCTAGGGTCCGCAAAACGCACCTCAATGCCCATTTTCGGCAAAGTATTGGTGAATAGATTATAGGTGCCACCATAAAGATATGGCGAGGCGATGATATTATCACCGGCAGATGCCACATTCTGGATAGCAAGTGTGACCGCCGATGAGCCTGAGGCAACACCTAGTGCGGCCGCACCGCCCTCGATAGCGGCAAGGCGTTCTTCTAGCACTTGCGTGGTAGGGTTCATGATGCGTGTATAAATATTGCCAAGCTCTTGCAGGGCAAATAGCTTCGCCGCATGTTCTGAGCTGTCAAATTGATAGCTGGTTGTCTGATAAATTGGCACGGCCACTGAATTTGTGGCGGCGTCTTTGCGATGGCTACCCGCATGCAGGGCCAGTGTCTCGCTATGATATGATTGATGTGTCATGAG
>DBMZ01000070.1 GCA_002299005.1 Alphaproteobacteria bacterium UBA685
GCTATTGGGGCCGTTCAGAGCAAGGGCGCACCATTCATCAGACAGGCAAGTGACCGTGATATCTGCCATGCCGCGATGCGCCTCAATATGATCAAGCAAGCGCTGTTCAAAAAAGGCGGCGCAGACAAGGTAATAATCATCGGCCCCCAATTTTACGACGGTCGTCTCAAGCTCTATACGACCGGCTTTATTCAACATGTGAGTAAGGCCAATGCCGCCGATTTTTTGCGGCAAGCGATTGGCTGTTAGCTGGTCAATCAGGGCGTGCGCATCTGTGCCTGTCACCCTTATTTTGGTGAAGGCAGAGATATCCATAATGCCAACAGATTGACGCACGGCCGCGACTTCTTTTGCGACCATCTCATCGACAGGGGTCTTTTTGAAGCTGTAATGATCGCGCTGTTCAACGCCGTCTTTGGCAAACCATCTTGGACGTTCATGACCATAGACCTCTTCATAGACGGCGCCTTTGTCTTTGAGCGTCTCATAAAGCGGGCTTGGTTTGACAGGGCGGCCATCAAGGCGGTTGAAATGCGGGAAGGGGATTTCGTGCCGTAAACAATAATCTTCTTTGGCCTTGATAATTTGCCAGTCCTTGGTGGCATAGGCGCCAAAGCGTCTTGGGTCAAATTCACGCATCGATATATCGGCCGCGCCATGTACCATCCAACGCGCCAATTCGCGTGTCAGGCCAGGGCCCCAACCAATGCCAATTTGCGTCCCGCAACAACACCAGTAATTCTGAACGCCGGGCGCCGGGCCGATTAACGGGTTGCCATCAGGCGGGTGACTAATCGCGCCGTGAACCTCTCGTTTAATGCCAAGCTCTGATAGGATAGGCATGCGCTCCATCGCATTTTCAAGCCACGGCATGATGCGGTCATAATCAGCCTCAAAAAGCTCATTTTCAGCTTCCCAAGGGCAATGATCTTCCCATACTGTGTTGGCATTTTCTTTCTCATAAATGCCGATAAGGCCTGATTTTTGCTCCATCCGAATATAGCCAGAAACTTGTGCATCATCGCGCACGACGGGCAATTCTGCGTCACGCGCCGCAAATTCTGGCACAGTGTCTGTCACCAAATAATGATGCGTCATAGAGGTCATTGGCAATTGCAGGCCAGACCATTCGCCCATTTGGCGCGCATAGGTGCCGCCTGCATTAACGACATGCTCGCATCGTATCGTGCCTTGCGCGGTCTCGACCACCCATTCACCATTTGGTGCGCAAGTGATGTTTGTGGCTTGGCACCTGCGGATGATTTTGACGCCTAATTGACGCGCCCCTGTGGCAAGGGCTTGGGTGACGCCCGAAGGGTCAACATGACCATCATCAGGGGTGTAAAGCGCGCCCAAAACGCCCTCTAGATTATAATAAGGGTGCAGTTCGGCGATTTTATCAGGGTCAATAAGAGAGATATCAAAGCCAAGGCTGTTGCCAACGGACAATGTATGACGCAACCAATCCATCTCATCTTCACTATAGGCAAGGCGCAAAGAGCCGCAACCATGCCATGTCACAGATTGACCTGTCTCTGCCTCAAGCGCGCCGGAATAAAGGCCAATATTATAATCAACGCATTTGCCAAGAGAATAGCTTGAGGTTGAATGGGTAATCTGGCCTGCCGCGTGCCATGTTGAGCCGGATGTTAATTCAGCCTTTTCAAGCAAAACAACATCGCGCCAGCCTTCATGCGCAAGATGATAGGCAAGGCCACAGCCCATAATGCCTCCACCGACAATCACAACACGGGCAGAGGCAGGAATTTCTTGATTAGTCTCGGTCATTTTATGGCTCATAAAGGTGGTTGATTCTCATGTAAACAAATATACCAATATTTTATGATTACAAAACATTTGTTTGCTTCTGATAGATCTTATCGTTAGAATCGGATGGGGGTTTGCCGCGTAATGTAAGCTGAGCCTTTGTATTATAGGGGATTTGATGTGAATCAGGTCAGTGAAATCATGGATGCTTTGGGCACGCGTTTTGCAGAGCTCTCGCCGCAATTGCGCTTGGCGGCCCGTTATGTGATGGATAATCCTGATGATGTGTCTATCTCATCTGTGCGCACCCTCGCAGAGCTGGCAAAGGTGAAGCCGAATAGTTTTGTGCGTCTGGCAACAGAGCTTGGCTTTGATGGCTATGATGAGTTCAGAGAGGTGTTTCGTGACCAAGTGCGGGCAGGGCGTGTGAATTTTACCGACCGTGTGCGCTGGCTGCAATCAATTCAAAAGAAGGGCGATTTATCAGCCCTCTATGCAGGCATGGTCAATGACACCCTACAGAATCTAGAACAGACATTCGCTGGCATTGATGAGCAAAAATTGGGCGAGGCCGCAAAGGCGATTTGGCAAGCGCGCAAGGTCTATGTGCTGGGTGTCGGGGTAAATTATACAAGCGCGTGTAATTTTACGTATCTTGCGTCTACGGGGATGAATGATTTTGTCGCCATACCACAGCCCTCATCGACCGCGATTGATGATTTATCACGCGCTGATGAGCGGGATATTTTGATTGCGATTACGATGGCCCCCTATCGGCAGGAAGTCTTGCGGGCAACACAATTTGCTAAAGAACAAGGCGTGCCTATCATCGCCCTATCTGATAGCCACAGCGCGCCTGTTATCACAAGCGCAGATTTTGGCTTTATTACGCATATTGACACATCTCAATTTTTCCCTTCATCTGTGTCGGTTATTGCGCTATTGGAGACGCTGCTGTCTTTTGTGGTCGCAGGGGCAAGTGATGAAATTGTAAACCGTGTCGAGCGGTTTCACCAAAGACGCCATGATTATGGCTATTATCATGATTAGGTACCATGATTAGGTGTCA
>DBMZ01000159.1:0-8456 GCA_002299005.1 Alphaproteobacteria bacterium UBA685
AATGGCGATATGGTTAGCGAAGCCGCGGCTGATGCGGGTGAGGATAGAGGCAATTATGATAATGATTCTGCCAAGACAAATACGGCCGCTTATACAGAGGCTGATGATAATGAAACGCTGTCTTTGGTCGCCGCGCAAACAGGCGGTATCGATGATGATATTAATGGTGATGGCGCTGATTCAACCCTCGCAGAGATTGGGGCAAATGCCCAGATAACGGCGAATGGCGCTTTGGCGGTTGAAGCAGAAGAGACGTTGAAATTATCGCAAATCTCTGGCGGTGCGGCGGTTGGTGCTGTGGGTGTGGGCGGCTTTATTGCGGTCGCTGATTATGCGGGCTCTGTGCAAGCGCGTATTGGGGCAAATGCGGTGATTGATAATATCACTGATTTGACGGTCTCAGCTGTGCTTGATTCAGGCGCCAATAAAACAATCAGCCTGCCAGATGGTTCCACGATTTCAGTGGCTGGTGTGAACTCAACCGTTATCGGTGCGTCTGTGGGTCTAGTGGGTCTTACGGCGTCTATTGCGCAGGTGAATTTGACGGAGAATGCGACCGCGCAAATTGGGGATAATGTCACCATCAATGCGGGCGCAGATAATGGCAGCGTGTCAATCACAAGTACAAGAGATGTTGACGCTGAGGTCAATGTGGCGGCGGTTGCGGCTGGTATCGCGGCGGCAGGTGTGTCTTATGCGGCGATTAATGCTGGCGGTAATTCACGCGCGCTTATTGGCAATGATGTGCGTTTTGGCTCTTCGACAAATCGCTTTGGGGCAACAACGATTAGAGCGCGTAATACCTCCACCCAAAAGGCCCGCGCGGTCTCGGCTGGTCTTGGCTATTATGGCGCGGTGGTTGGTGCGGTTGTGAAGCTGGATGACAGCGGTGATACCAAGGCCGTGCTTGGCAATAATGTGGTGATTAACTCAAACGGCCTGTTGACCATCGCCTCTGATGATAGAGCCCGCAATGATAGTGAGGCAGTTGGTGTCGCGGTCTCTGGCGGTGTTGGCTTGTCGATTATCTCGTCAAAGGTCGATGTTGACCGTGATGCTTATACTGAAATAGGTGATAATGTCACCTTGCGTGGTAATGGTCTGGCGATTAGCTCATCTATTGGTGAGCTTGGCCAGAATATGGCTGAATCAGATGTCACAGGCGCAGGCGGCGGCCTGCTGGCAGGTGTCACAGGTTCTGAATCGATTATCACAAATGACGCTGATACAAAGATTACCATCGGCCAGAACAGCCAGCTTTATGCCTCACAAGCCAGTGGCGGCGAAGAGGTGAGCGCGGCTGATAGTTCGCTGAGCGCCACCAACTATGCGAATGCGAGCAATGATTCAAACGCGATTGCCATTGGTGCGGTGGCGATTGGGGCGCATGTGACGCGCACAACACAAACAGGCGGCGCGCTTATTCAAACAGGCAATGGCGGCGCGGTTGATGTGCTTGGTAACATCTCCTATGAGGCGCTGTCTGATAGAGATACACGCTCGGTTTCAATCGCTGGTGCGGGTGGTCTTGGCGCGGTGACAGCGGGTGAAGGTGCTATCTCTCATAGCTCTGATGCACAGATTATCTTTGATAATGGCACGGGCTCTGGCAATGGTATCGCGCTTGATGTCACAGATAATCTGACGCTGACAGCGCGCAACCAAGATAGCTATGATGGCTCGCTTGATGCAGGGGCGGTTGCGGTTGCAGGGGCAACGGGCGCTAAATTGCGCAATGATGGCACAGCCAATACAGCGATTGATTTCGGTAATTTTGCCACCATCACCGCGCATAATATGACGGCCACATCTGAGAATAATTTGGCCAAGACAGGCCTTGATGAGAATTTCAGATTTGATGGCGGCGGCGGTATCTCTGTGACGGTGGGTGATTCGCGCACAACACAGGCGCAAACAAACAGGCTTGATATTGGTGATAACAGCTCTGTCGATTTGACTGGCACAGGCACAAACCAAGGCACGTTGACGTTGAATGCGCTGACAGATGTGACCGCAAGTGATGAGATGGTCTTGAACACAGGCGCGCTTGTCGGTGTGCCTGTCTCTGATACCGCGATTACGGCCACGGCAAGCAATGATGTGGTGGTCGGCACAGGGTCTAGCCTGACGACTATGCGCGGTGATATTGTGATTTCTGCCAAGCTTGTAAGTGATGTGGAAGCAGATGCCAAAACCTCTGTTTGGGGTCTGGCGGGTATTGGCGCGACAGGCAAATCATCTGCCTCTTTGACCTCGTCGAATAACATTGATTTTGCCGCAGATTCAACTCTCACAGGCAATGGCGCGTTAAGTGTTACGACCAATGGTACGCTTGACCGTATGGATGTTGTGGCGAAGACGAATATCTATAATAACACGCTGATTGCGGGTATTTTTGATGAAAAAGCAGATGCCCATCTCAGCCATGATACGCACATCCACATAAGAGAAGGCGCGCGCCTTCGCTCAGCGACTGACCTGACGATTAAGGCAAGTGATGGTGTCCGCAATGCCTCTGGCAAGGGTGAGAAGACGTGGCTGCAATATGTTGGTATCGCGGTTGTGCCGCTCAATGGTAAGTTCGGCAATACAACAGGCGCTTCATCCAAAGAAATCACGCTTGATGGCACGGTTGAAACAGGCGTCTTTGCGACACAATATCTGACCTTTGGCCGTGATTTTGGCACCTTTATTCAAGACCCTGATAATGCCTCAGGCGTGGCGCGTCGCTCTATTGGTAAGTTTGGCTCACAATGGCTTTATACAGATAATAATACGATTGCCAGCCTGTCGCTTGATAATCTGACAGATGATGCGGGCCTGTCGGCAAAATCGCATGACCATCTAGGGTTTGAGTTTGAGGCAGATCAAAGCTTCTCAAATGATATTGATGACCAGATTGATAATCTAACAGCGGCCAAAGCGGCGACCTATGATTCTGCGCAAACGACCCGTCTTCAAACACGTATCGCGGCGCTTGATAATCAGACAACCTTTTATAATGCCCAGAATGATGGTGCCTGTCAGACTGCCCAATGTGAAATCAATACGGTGCAAGATAACATCACCTCTTTGACGGTTCTGATTGATGATAATACAACCACACCTGCTGACAGAACTGTCTATGAAGGTCAGCGGACACAATTGCAGGGCGTGTTGGCGACCATGCAGGCGGATAATTACACCTTTGAGCCGCCAGAAGATTATTCAATCGTGCTAGCAGATATTGCGAGTGAGAAGGCCGATTTGCAGGCGCAGATAGCGGCGCTTGGTGACCAAGGTGATCCCACTTTAGCGACACAGATTGACGCAGAGATTGGCTTCCTTGAGGCGATGCGCGCGCAGATGAATACAGGGCAGGTTGATATCATTAAAGTGAATGATATCTATGCCGCGGCTGGTAATGTCATCCTAGAAGCTGATACGGTGCAAGGGGCGTCTACGGGCGCTATTACCTCGCGCAATGAGGTGTCTGTGACAATCCGCAATGATTCAAACTCGCCGCTAAAGATTGGTGAGATTGAAATTCCAAATGCGCCTGCGGGTCGTATTTTGTTCAACAGCCAGCTGGTTGAAAATAGCGCGGATATTAACCGCTATAATAAGGATAAATCAGCGACACTTGATTTTGGCATGACTTCAAGCTCTGCTGGTCTTGTCTCATCTGTTGATATTAGCAGTCGTTATGATCCTGACGTGACAAGCTATAACCCATCAGGTGTGGATATCAGAGCCCCTGAACTTATCCTGACAGGCGAGATTAATAATCGCGGCGGGTCTGTGACTGTCAATAACCTGCATGGCTCTATCTTTAATGAGGCCTCGATTAACGCGTCTTCTATCTCATTGACCTCTGGCGGTGCGTTCTTTGTGAATGATAAGACGCCGGGGATTTACAATATTGGCGCGCATCCTGAATCAGATGGCGGCTTTGGGCAGACAGCCGCAAGCAGGCTAGATGGTGTTGGCAATTCAACAGATAATGATGTCGGCGGTTGTACTGGTAACGCTGTGCATCTTGATGTGAATAATAATGTCAGCTGTAACGAGGCAACCGCGACACAGGCATCTGAGGATTCCTATTCAATCGCGGGTGATGAAGTCTATATTATGGCGAACACCATCAATGTGAATGGCCTTATCCAATCAGGTATCGCGAATAAGACGCTGACGATTAATGATAATCACACTGAATTCGAGACGAATGATGGCACAAGCACTTATGGCATTGTGATTGATAATATCACCATGACAGGCTCAGGGGCGAACCGTGAGGGTGTGGATGGTGTCTTTGCGCGCTATAATGCGGGCGATGATGTTATCGAAGTCTCTGGTCTTGAAGCCAAGGGCGGTGAGGTCACTTTGGTCGGTAAGGTTATCTCAACTGGCAAGGGCCAGATTAATGTCCTAGATGGCTATGGCACCTTTACCATCAATAATAATTCAACCAAGAAAATCAGCCTTGCTGGCATCACAAATCGTGAAGTTGAAGGCAAGGTGACCATTATTGATAATAGCTATGATGATGGCTCTGATGGGGCGATGCCGCGGATTACGCAATATACGCGCATTGGCGATGTGATTAAGGTTGTCGATAATAACGGCTCATCTTTATCAAAGCCAACTGTGGATGTATCAGGTTTGAATAATGCCACTGGCCGTTCAAGCACTTATGATCCGCGCGATGGTATGCGCTATTATTACATTCAAGGCGAAGATGTCACCTTGAACAGGCAATATCGCACCTATCGCAAAAAAGAGACGACAGGTATTATCACTTGGTCTGATACCGCTGATTTCCGTCCGCCATCAACTGATTTCACAGGCGTGACAATCCCTGTCACAGAATTGCCGTCGGCTGATTTTGCGACAAGAGAGCCTTCTGTCACAGAGGATTATCGTTTCCGTCTGCGCGATACGACCGAACAGACCTATTCGAACACTTATGAAGAGCCTGGCTCTATGAGCTGTTGGGATATTCTTATCTATAAGAAATGTACATGGTATGTGCTGACAGATACGACGCATGAAGGCAGCTTGTATTATATGCAAGATGTGCGCGCTGATCGCCAGATTGATATTCAATTTATCGGCGCTGACCAAGGCTCTATCACCGTTAACTCTGCGGGTAGCATTGAGGTGGCTTCGGTTGATGCGGCGGGCTCTACGATGAGCCTGACATCTACGGCGGGTGATATCCTTAGCAGCGCGTCTACCAATAGCCTGTCAGTTGATAACATCACCTTTGATGCATCAGGGTCTGTTGGCACCTCGGCTAATCCGTTTGTGTTGGTACAGGATAATAATTCATCCATTAACATCGATGCGGGCAATGGCGTCTATATGCAAACAGCCACTGGCAATCTGCAGATTGATAGGCTGGTAAACACAGATGGCAATATCGATTTGTCTGCGGGCCAAGATTTGATCCTGACAACCACAAGCAACGCGCTGGTGGGTGATAATATCTCGTTAAGGGCTGAGTTTGGTGAGATACGTGATGTCAGCGGCAATGCCTTGCGCTTTGATTTGCTTGATAGCGCGGATAATGGGTCTGTGTCTGTCTATTCACGCGTCGGCGATATTGCGATGGTCGAGACGCAAGGTGATATGCGCGTCGGCGTGATTGATATTGCGGGCAATTTGAATCTAACCGTTGATAATGGCAGCTTGCTTGATGGTAACGCAGAGCAGATTGATGATACGCAAACACAATCAGCCTTGCTTGCCCTATGGACTGCGCTGGCGCTGACAGGCTCTGAGGCAGAGACCAAAAAGGCCGACCAGCAATCATCTTATGAAGATACGATGACACAGCTTTATGTCGATTATTGGAACCTGCGTAATGTCACAGATGATGATGGCACTTATGTGGCTGATGCGTATGATCCGAACTTTAGCTATGTGGCTGATGCGGATGAAGAGGCGATGCTTGATAATGATGCGGCGCGTATCACCGCCTATGAGAATGATCAGCAAGCACGCTATCAGCTAGGTCATGAGAAGTTTGGCTCTGCAAGCTATAGTGATAATTTCACCTATGCCGCGACAAGCACGGAGATTGCGGAATTCTCAGCGGGCTATGAGTGGGACCAAGATTATCTTGATGCGCCATTGCCAAGCGAGGCCTTTAAAGAGACCACAGATACAACCGCCTTTATTGAAACAGCGAATATCACAGCTGATAATATCACGCTGACCGTTAGCACAGGGAATATCGGCACCTTCACAGATGTTGATAATTTCACCATCCAAGATATCTCTGATGGCAATTTGGATAATGCGTCAAAGATCAAATTGGCGGCGGCTGAATCAGATGATGTGGAGCATGATGAGACAACCGATATTGTCTATCTAACACAGCGCGAAGATCTGGATATTGAGACGATTGCCGATGGCTCAGTTGTCACGATTAACGCCCCGCAAGGCTATGCCTTCTTGGGTGGTGAAAGCGATTTGAACATTGATACGCTGAACGCGGCGGGCGAAGTGCGCTTGAAGGTGAATGGCGATATTCTGAATATACGCTCTGATAATAATACGGTGCTAACCGCCACAGACGCGGTGCTTGAATCAGCCCAAGGCCAAATTGGTGCCTCTGATAGTGTCTTCCGTATGGAGCTTGGTGCGGCCAATAAGCTAACGGCGAGAGCCGCCAATGGTATCTGGCTTGAAGAGGCAACAGATGACATTAATGTGAGCCAGATTTACTCGCCAACGATTATCAATTTGACCTCGCCTGATCAGATTTTGGATGCCCAAGAAGATTCTATCATGGATATTAAGGGCGATAATGTGACCTTAACGGCGAATGGGTCAATCGGTCTGCGCCCTGCGGATGGTGACAGTATTTCGGTCTCAAAGGGCAAGGCGCTTGATGTGGCATCTGTGAATTATGATAATTCGAGCTTTGTTGTGACATCTGCCACAGATGGTGCGTGGCTCTATGGGCCGCTTGGCCAGTCATTGCGCATGACAGGGGCAACGCTTGAAGGGCCGCTTGATGTGGCGGTTGGATCTAACCTGCGCGCAACGGGCAGCTTTAACACAGGCGCTGGTAATGACAATGTGACCTTCCGTTCTTATGAGAGCCTGACACTTGAAGGTGTGGGCGGTATCGATACTAATGGCTCGTTATTGCGGATGATTGCGGGTTCTAACTTGACGGTGATGGGCGATGTCTCAACAGGCGGCGGCGAGATCAGAACGACATCTGCGGATAATACAACCTTTGCGGCTGATGCGAATATCACAACATCTGGCGGTAATATCTTTATCGATGCAGATGGTCTGCTTAATCAAAATGTGACATTCGAAGATGGCGCGTTGGTCAATCTTGGTACAGGTGCTTTGCGCATTGAGGCCTCTGATGTGGTCAAGCTGACAGGTATTGTGACGAGCAGTGATGCCGCTTGCGGGGAGGGCACGCAAGGTTGTGCGGTCACCGTGCTTGCCAACAGCATTAATGATGGCGGTAATAGCCGTGATGATATCGAGCTAAATGGCAATGGTGATATCCGCTTGAACGCGCATAAATATGCGAATTTGAACAAGATTGATTATAATGGCACGGCGCCTTTGCAAATCGAAGTGCAGGGCAAAAATCAAGGCGCACGTATCGCTGGCTCAATGCTTGGTATTGATGCTGAGGCTGGTATTAATGTGTCGAAATTCTTGGCCAATAGCGGTGCGATTAGCGCGCCTTTGACGAATAGCCTGACCATCAATGAAGGCCGCTTGCGTGATGATCTCTATCTGTCTATTGGCGATTTTGATGCGCGTATTGGTCGCTTGCTCGATAACTCGCTTGATGCCAATGAATGGCTTCTATCTAGCTTGGATGATGGCTTCTTTAATGATGGCGCTTTGCAATCAGGTATTCGTGCAGAAGATTATCGCTGTACAGGTGCCCCGTCGTTTATTGGTGATGGCAATGCGGTGCTGGATGTGACCTTCAGCTATGATAATCCAACGGTGAATTGTTCTGGCGTGTTGGCCTTCTATCGCTTGCCTTATGTCTTGCAGGTGCCGGTTCAATCTGTTGAGCAGAAATTGAACAACATGATTGAGACAATGCGCGTCACAAACAGCGTCAGAGTGAACCCGGTTGAATCAGGTAATCTTGAACAGGCAATTATCTCAACCGATAGGCAGTTCACATTGGCAAGTGATGGTGTTGAGCCACAACAGCGTATCTCAGATGATGCGGTTAATTTGGGGATGACGAACCCGGCGATTGCTGAGGAATTTGCCAATGTCTTTGGCGTGCGTGAAAGTGCGGCGGTTGGTGTGGTACAGGTTGATATGGACCAGATTATTCAAATCGGTCTGCCATTCGCACCAGATGCGCTAGATACACAAGAAGCGCTTGAAGAAGAGGAAGAAGAGACCGAAGAGCCGATTGAAGAGGCGACCTCTGATGAGGCGGATATCCCGCTGGCGAATAATAATCTGGG
>DBMZ01000159.1:8543-10959 GCA_002299005.1 Alphaproteobacteria bacterium UBA685
TAATAATCTGGGCAACAATATAGGCGTTAATGATAATGCGCCTATCGGGCCTCTATCATTATTGCTGAATTAATCTGCTGGCCTAAAGCGCGATACCGCGTAGCTTTTCGGTGAGTGACTTAATCATCTGATTGGCTTGTGCCATATGCGGGTTTACGTCGGCGGCTTGCTCATAGGCGCGCAGGGCTTGTTCAAAATTACCAGCTGACATTTCAATCAGGCCAAGACCAGCAAGCGCGCCAAAATGGCGGGGCTCAAGATTGAGGGTCTGTGCGATATCAAAGCGTGAATCTGCCAGACGCCCTTGAATATAATAAAGCGTCGCCCGCTTGTTCCATGCTTCGGCAAATGAGGGGTCTTGGTCGATAATGTCTGAAAATATCCCCTCAGCGTGGAAATAATCGCCTTGGTTCATCATACTGACACCACGGAACAGGCGCCTTGTCAGGCTTTCTTCTGTTGGGTGGGTTGACCATCTTGACCAAATCTCAGCCGTGATACGTTGCACATCGCCCGCATCATCCACCTCTTTTAGGGAGATGAATAGCTCATCAAGCACAACATCATTATGTGCCATATCAATTGGCGCATCGCCCATAGGGTCTATTAGCTCAGAGGTGATATCACCCGATTGCGCATAGGCCGTGCCGATGATATCGGTGCCAACAAGACCGGGGCTAATAAGGCCGGTTGCAATCGTCGTCGTAAGGCATAATGCCAGCATGAAAGAGGGTCGTTTTTTTATCATACTTATTAAATAAGGCTGTTTTTACAAATGAAAAGCCCTATTTGCAAGAGCCGGTCTTGAAACTGCGTGCATCTAGTCACATCTTCTATGCTAGTATTGTCGGCTTATTCATCTATAGGAGAGAGTGTTTTGTCAGAGGTAAGAGCATGTTTAGGCGTTGTGAATGGTATGCCAACATCTGATGGTGCGGGGGTGTCTTTATTGCGCGTGGTTGGCACGCCGCAAATTGATTATCTTGATCCCTTCTTAATGCTAGATGAGTTTAAGAATGATGATCCCGGCGCCTATGTGGCAGGGTTTCCAGAACATCCGCATCGCGGCTTTGAGACCGTCTCTTATATGAAGCAAGGGGCGATGAAGCACCGTGATTCAGCCGGCAATGAAGGCATCATCCATGATGGCGGTGTCCAATGGATGACAGCTGGTAGCGGTATTATCCATTCAGAGATGCCGCAACAAACAGAAGGCCTTTTATGGGGCTATCAGCTATGGGTGAACTTGCCCGCCGCACATAAGATGACGCCGCCGCGCTATCAAGATATCCAAAAAGACGGCATTCCTGAGGTCATTGATGATGATTTACATGTCCGCATTATGGCCGGTAATTACAAAGGGACGAAAGGTGCCTCGCAGACGCTTTGGCCTGTGGAATATATGGATGTGATGGCAAAGCCGGGCGCTGTGTTCAGTCATGATATTCCAGATGGTCATAATGTCATGGTCTTTGTCTATGAGGGCGAAATGCAGGCAGGTGACAAGGTTATCGGCGCGCATCAGCTAGGTGTTTTTGACCAATCAGGCACGCTTACGCTGACCGCCGGGTCTGGCAAGGCAGGGTGTCTGATTATGGCGGGTAAGCCTATCGGTGAGCCTGTTGCCAAAATGGGGCCGTTTGTGATGAATACAGACGCTGAGATCAGACAGGCTGTACAAGATTATCGCGCCGGCCGCTTTGCTTAAATCAGGGTTGCGTTGATGGGCAGAATTTGTCCATTCGACCAGCAAGGCTTTCTTGCCAATCGCGCCTAGATCAGGTGTGCCAACAAATTCCCATTCAATTTGCGCACGGCAATCCACCAGCAAAGCTGAGGGGTTTGATGAGAGTATCTCATAGCAGGCTTGGGGATCTTTTTCGTCAAACATTTGCGCGTCTTACAAAGCCTCAAACTTATCATTTATTTTTGTCTAAAAGCACTTGCTTGAAAAGGTATTTCGTCCCACCATAAGCGTTCTTAAACTTAACTAATATGAATATGCTACAGGTGAAATGACGATGTTCAAAGCCCTTATTGTGTCAAAATCTGATGATACCCCTTTTGCCGCGTCGGTACAGGAAATAGACCATGATTTTCTGGGCGAGAAAGGCGAGGTGTTGGTGAAGGTCGCCTATAGCTGTGTGAATTATAAAGATGGGCTTGTGCTGTCTGGCAAGGGCGGCTTGGTGCGCGATTATCCGCGCATTCCGGGCATTGATTTCTCAGGGATTGTCGAGGCGTCATCTGATGAGCGCTATAAGCCTGGTGATGCGGTTGTGCTAACAGGCTGGCGCGTGGGCGAGGCGTGGCATGGCGGTTATGGCCAATATGCGCGCGTATCAGCTGATTGGCTGGTGCCTTTGCCAGAGGGTCTGTCACTGAAAGACGCGATGGCGGTTGGCACGGCTGGTCT
>DBMZ01000159.1:11249-11738 GCA_002299005.1 Alphaproteobacteria bacterium UBA685
ATTATTGACCGCGCTGAGGTGGCTGAGGCAATTGCGCGTCCAATGGAAAGCGCCAAATGGGCGGGCTGTATTGATTCTGTGGGTGGTGAGATGCTGGCACGTATTCTTGGCCAGTTAAAATATGGGGCAAGCGCGGCGGCCATTGGTAATGCGGGCGGCGTGGCTGTGCCGGCGAATATCATTCCGTTCTTGTTGCGCGGCGTGAACTTGCTGGGCATTGATTCTGTGATGCGCCCTTATGATGAGCGCATGGCCGCTTGGGCGCGTATCGCCAAAGATATGCCAAAAGAGGCGCTTGAGGAAATGACAGAGACTATCTTGTTGGATGATTTGCCAGAGGCTGGTCAGAAAATCCTCAAAGGGCAAATTAAAGGGCGTCTGATTGTGGATGTCGAAAATAGCTAGGGATTAAAAAACGAAGGAGCATAAATGGCTTATACCCGAAAAGTGACGATTGAAAATCGTGACGGCAATCAGTTGGCAGGTATT
>DBMZ01000159.1:11984-15293 GCA_002299005.1 Alphaproteobacteria bacterium UBA685
CTATCTGAGCGTGGCATCGCTGTGTTGCGCTTTGATTTTACCGGGCTTGGCCAATCAGATGGTGATTTCGGCAGCTCTGGCTTTGCGGGAAATTTAGCCGATCTAGAAGATGTGGTTGCATGGATGGGCGAGACCTATCGTGCGCCGGAGTTCTTAATTGGCCATTCGCTGGGCGGGGCGGCTGTTTTGGCGCTTGGCGGGGCGATGGCGCATATTAAAGGTATCGCCACCATTGGCGCACCCGCTGTGGCGGCGCATGTCTTGCATTTATTTGATGGCAAGGAAGATGAGATTAGCCAAAAAGGCCGCGCGGAGGTCTCTATTGGTGGGCGGCCTTTTGCGGTTGGGGCTGAGTTTATCGCTGATCTGAAAGCCCGCACCAGCCTTGAACATATCACATCATTAAAGACAGATTTACTGATTTTGCATGCGCCGCAAGATGCGATTGTCGGGATTGAAAATGCGGCTGAGATTTTTACCGCCGCAAAACATCCCCGCAGTTTTGTCTCGCTTGATAGGGCTGATCATTTGCTGACCAAGCGGGCAGATGCAGATTTTGCCGCCGCGATGATTGCCGCTTGGGCAAGCCGCTTGCTAGAGGCAGGCCGCGGCCCGCTTCGCGCGCAAGAAGGGGAGGTGATTGTGGCCTCTTCGCCTGATGGGCCTTTTGCGCATGATATCGCGGCAGGAGCGCATATGATGCGTGCTGATGAGCCTGTGGATATTCCGGGCGGCCTTGATTCAGGCCCGGCCCCTTATGATTTTCTGCTAGCCGGTCTTGGCGCTTGCACAGCGATGACTTTGCGCATGTATGCGGCGCGTAAAAATTGGCCGCTTGAAGGGGTGCAGGTGGTCTTGCGCCATGAAAAACGCCATGGGCAAGATGGCGGGGCAAGTGATAATGCGGCGGCCAAGCTTGATCATATGAAGCGGGAAATTACCATAGAAGGCCCGCTTGATGAGGCGCAAATCGCACGATTGCTTGAGATTGCGGATAAATGCCCTGTTCATAAATCGCTGGAGGCAGGGGTGCGTGTCGAGACTGTGCTTGGGTAACTAAGTGATTAAGTGGGCGATAATTTTTTATTCCCGACAAGAAAAGGCGGTTTCTGTCAAATAGTCTGATGACAGCAAGAGCTAGGCTTGAAGATGAAAGTTTTCGTGCTTGGCTGATTTTTTTTGAGGAGTATCGCGATGGATCATATGCCAAATGGTTTGGGGCCAAATAATTTGGTGGTCGGATCAAACCGAAAGATTGACCCAACAAGACGCACGCATCTAAAAGCTGATATGACGCCTGATGATAATGATCGGGTGGAAATCGGGCCGACAGGCCTTGCCTTTGCGGAATGGAGCGAGGCAGGCCTCACATCGCCGAATATGCCGGAATTGCGGGATTACCGGCTGTCACGCTTGCAAGAACAGATTGCCCAAGCTGATTGTGCGGGCTTGCTGTTGTTTGACCCTTTGAATATCCGCTATGCCACAGACACGACAAACATGCAGCTTTGGACAACGCATAATGCGGCAAGAGCGTGTTTTGTGCCGCCTCAGGGCAAGGTGATTTTGTGGGATTTCCATAATTGTGAGCATCTATCAGCGCATTTGCCGCTGGTTGGTGAATTGCGCGGCGGGGCGTCTTTTTTCTATTTTGAGACAGGGGATCAGACAGACGCGCATGCGAAGCATTTTGCCGCTGAGATTGTCGATATCATGCATCATTACGCGCCGGGCAATAAGCGTATCGCGATTGATAAGATTGAGAATGCTGGCTATGCGGCCTTGCAGGGCCATAATGTCACAATATTAGATGGCCAAGCCCTGACCGAATTAGGGCGTTCGATTAAGAATGAGAATGAGTTAAATGCCATGCGTTGTGCCATTCATGCGTGCGAGATGGCGGTGGCTGAAATGCGCCAGATTGTTCGTCCGGGCGTGACCGAAAATGATGTATGGGCGGCGCTTCATGCAGGCAATATCAGACGCGGCGGTGAATGGATTGAGACACGTATCCTATCATCTGGCCCGCGCACAAATCCGTGGTTCCAAGAGAGCGGGCCGCGCATTATGGAAGAAGGCGATTTGCTGGCCTTTGACACAGATTTGATCTCTACCTATGGCTATTGCTGTGATATTTCGCGCACATGGCTTGTCGGTGAGGCAAAGCCAACAGAGGCGCAAAAGACGCTGTATCGTGATGCGTATGAGCATGTGATGACGAATATCGCGCTGATTAAGCCCGGGATGAGTTTCGCACAAGTCACAAAAGAGGCCCACCGTCTGCCAGAAAAATATCGGGCGTTGCGTTACGGCGTCTTGGCGCATGGGATTGGTCTTTGTGATGAATACCCGTCTATTCGCTATCCTGAAGATGTCGAAGAACATGGCTATGGCGGCACAGTTGAGGTCGGCATGACCTTATGTGTGGAGGCCTATACGGGCGAGGTTGGCGGCAAGGAAGGCGTCAAGCTAGAAGAGCAGGTCGTCGTGACAGATGAAGGCTGTGTGCCCCTATCATCTGCGCCTTATGAGGATGAGTTCTTGAATTAAGCCGGTTATTAATTTGGCCGTAAGTTTGGCTGTTATTTTTGAACGACCGCAATATGAGGCAGATTGCGTCCTTGCTGGGCGTAATCAATGCCATAGCCAATGACAAACTCATCTGGAATATCAAAGCCTGTCCAATCAATCGGCACGTCAACTTCGCGGCGTGATGGCTTGTTGAGAAGCGTGCAGATAGACAGCGATTTTGGCGCGCGTGTTTTCAAGATTTTGATCACTTGCGACAGGGTGTGGCCCGTATCGATGATATCTTCGACAATCAGCACATCTCTGTCCTTAATGTCGGTTTCCAAATCTTGGATAATGCGCACTTGGCGTGATGAGACCATCGCATTGCCATAGGATGAGACGGTCATGAAATCGACCTCTACCGGCAAATCAAGATGGCGGACAAGGTCAGCGATAAAGACAAATGAGCCGCGCAAAAGACCGACGACCACCAGCTGTTTTGTATCAGCATATTGGGCGGTTATCTCATGCGATAGCGCGTTAATGCGGGCGGTAATCTCTGCCTCAGATATCAAAATGTCAATCTGCTCGCCGGTCGATAAAACAGCCATAATCACATCACTTTTTCAATTAATCGCAAAATAAAGCACGCCTCAAAAGGCCACTTGTTTTTTTGTTGTATCACTCAACGCCGTGTCTGAATAGTGATTTATGCGCGTGATTTTACCCTGCGGATAACGCGCTATTGGCCTTGCGTAAAATTCGTTCTAGGTTAGAGCAAAGTTACGCAAGATAGAC
>DBMZ01000159.1:15392-16025 GCA_002299005.1 Alphaproteobacteria bacterium UBA685
ATTGATTATGGCAAAAGTCGCATTTTTGGGGATGGGTGTTATGGGCGCGCCAATGGCCGGTCATCTGGCAAAAGCAGGCCATGATGTCACGGTCTATAATCGCACGACGCAAAAGGCGGCTGATTGGGCCAAGGCGCATGGCGGGGCCTATGCCGCGACGCCAAAAGAGGCCGCACAAGGCGCTGAATTTATCTTTGCTTGTGTCGGCAATGATGAGGATATTAAGGCCGTCACTTTGGGCGATGAGGGCGCGTTTGCCGCGATGGGCAAGGGCAGTCTTTTTATCGATAACACCACCGCCTCAGCAGATGTCGCACGTCACTTGGCAGATGAGGCAAAGGCGCGTGGTTTTGGCTTTTTGGATGCGCCTGTCTCTGGCGGTCAAGCGGGGGCGGAAAATGGCAAGCTGACGGTGATGGTTGGCGGTGCGCAGGGTGATTTTGAACGTGCCGCACCACTGATGGCTTGCTATGGGGCGAAGGTGACTTTGATGGGTGCCTCTGGTGCGGGGCAATTGACAAAGATGGTCAATCAGATCTGTATCGCTGGTCTGGTGCAAGGCCTGTCTGAGGCGCTGAATTTTGGCCAAAAAGCTGGCCTTGATATGGACAGCGTTCTGGATGTTATCTCTGG
>DBMZ01000185.1:0-1436 GCA_002299005.1 Alphaproteobacteria bacterium UBA685
GCCCAAAATGATGAAGCTGGGGGCGAAGAAACGACGCCAACAGATGACGCGCAACCAGCACCAACAGAAGAGTCAGATGCGGTTCAAACAGCCCAGCTAGAAGAGGCGGCACCAGCCGCAGTGACTGAGGCAGAGACGGTTGAACAATCTGCCCAATTAAGCTCATCCGCCCAATTAAGCTCGTCCGCACAGGCCAATGAGCGCTTGCCAGAAGAAGAGATTGTCATCTCTGCCAGTTCAGCCGCATGGGTTGAGATTGTCTCAGAAAATGGTGATGTGGTCCTAAGCCAGCTATTCCAAGCGGGCGAAGATTATGTGACACCTGCTGATAAAAAGCTCTATCTCAGCACAGGTAATGCGGGCGGTTTGGTGCTAAATATCCCAGGCCTTGACCCGTTCCAAGCAGGCGCTGTTGGTGAGATTATAAGAGATCTGCCTCTTAGCCGCGAATCCATTCGCTCGCGCCGCTCAACCGTTAGCCAATAGCGTTTCGCCCAAATCCCTTATTTTGATGAAGCCGAAGGTGTCTTGATGATGTCAAGACACTGGTCATATTGGCGATAATGGATTATATCTCTAGCAAAGCTTTAGTATTTAGCGCGAAAAGGTGTACCGCATATAATGTCACAGATTAGACCCTATCGTATGATTGACAGGCGCAAGAGCCGTAAAATTCAGGTGGGTTCAGTTGCGGTGGGCGGTGATGCGCCTATTTCTGTGCAGACGATGACCAACACGCTGACCACAGATATCTCTGGCACGCTTGACCAAATTCACAAAGCCTCTGAGGCTGGCGCTGATATTGTGCGTGTGTCTTGCCCTGATGAGGATAGCACCGCCGCTTTGCATCAGATTGTCAAACAGAGCCCTGTGCCTATCGTCGCGGATATTCATTTCCATTATAAAAGAGCGATTGAAGCCGCCGCCGCTGGTGCGGCTTGTTTGCGCATTAACCCCGGCAATATCGGCTCGTCTGATCGTGTCAAAGAGGTGGTTGCGGCCGCGCGTGATACAGGGGCGTCTATTCGTATTGGGGTGAATGGCGGGTCTTTGGAAAAGCATCTGCTGGAAAAATATGCAGAACCTTGTCCAGAAGCGCTGGTTGAATCGGCGCTTGAACATGCGCGTATTTTGCAAGATCTCGATTTTCATGAATTTAAGATCTCGGTTAAAGCATCTGATTTATTCCTTGCCGTGGCGGCCTATCAACAGCTGGCAGAACAGATTGATTGCCCGCTTCATATTGGCATCACAGAGGCAGGTGGTTTGCGCGCTGGTACGGTGAAATCATCAATCGGTTTGGGCAATCTGTTATGGGCGGGCATTGGTGATACGGTGCGTGTGTCACTATCGGCTGATCCAGCAGAAGAGGTAAGGGTGGCTTATGAGATGTTAAAATCTCTTGGCCTTCGTCGCCGCGGTGTGACGGTTATTTC
>DBMZ01000185.1:1623-3126 GCA_002299005.1 Alphaproteobacteria bacterium UBA685
CGTGAGACGGATATCGGGCTAACCGGTGGGGGCAAAGGCACGCACCAAATTTATGTATCAGGGATGGCAGATCATCGTCTCTCGCATGATGATATTGTCAATCATGTGGTCGGGCTTGTCGAAGAGCGAGCCGCCGCACTCCAAGCCGCTAAGGCGCATTCATAAGCACTGCTAGGATTAACAAAAAGAGCATCGGTGATGAAAATATTACAACCTGTTCGTGGGACAAGTGATCTGCTGCCAGCTGATAAAGCGCGCCAAAATCACGTTATTGAGACAGCGAAAAAAATTGGCCGCACCTATGGTTTTCAAGATATGGCGACGCCTATTTTTGAATTCACAGATGTGTTCAGACGCCCGCTTGGTGATGCGTCTGATGTGGTGTCAAAAGAGACCTATAGTTTCGAAGATAGGGGCGGGACAGAGATCACGCTTCGCCCAGAGAACACAGCCTCTGTTATGCGCGCTGTTATCTCAAACGGATTGACGCAAACATTGCCGCAAAAATATATTTATGCAGGCCCAATGTTTCGGTATGAGCGCCCCCAAAAAGGCCGGATGCGCCAGTTTCATCAAATTGGCGTAGAGCTGATTGGCCCGTCATCTGCGCTGGCAGATGCGGAAATTATCGGGTGCGGGGCCGAATTATTGTCTGAATTAGGCGTGCTAGAGCATTGCACCTTGCACCTTAATTCGCTTGGCGACACACAAAGCCGTGATGCCTATCGCACCGCGCTTGTCGCCTTTTTGGCCCAATATAAGGATGATCTATCAATAGATAGTCAAAGACGCCTTGTCCAAAACCCGTTGCGGATTTTGGATTCAAAAGATGCCAAAGATAAAGAGATTGTCGCAGGCGCACCGCAATTAGCAGATTATCTAAATGATGTCTCAAAGGCGCATTATGATTTGCTGACGACGGCTCTTGATAAGGCAAATATCGCCTTTGTGGCAGACCCGCTATTGGTGCGTGGTCTTGATTATTATTGCCATACGGCGTTTGAATTTATCACTGATCAGCTAGGCGCCCAAGGCACTGTTCTTGGCGGCGGGCGTTATGATGGCCTGTCTGAAATGCTAGGCGGCCCACATTTGCCAGCTGTTGGCTTTGCCGCAGGTGTTGAGCGTCTCTCGCTGCTGGTTGATAAAGACGAAGAGGTGCGCACTGATATCTTGCTGGTGGTGATGGATACAGAATTACAGGCTGATGGCTTTGCGCTTGCCAGCCAATTGCGCCGTGCGGGCCTGTCTGTTGATATGCCATTTACAGGCAACATCTCTAAAAAGCTAAAACGCGCCGACAAGATTGGGGCAGGCATCGCTTTATTGCTTGGCAGTCAAGAATTTGCCACAGGTGAGGTGCAGGTCAAATCACTTGGCGATGGCGAGACCCAAACCATTGCCATTGATGCGCTCTTAACCCATCCGCTTATCGCCCCTTTATGTGAATAGAAAGTCAATTTATACCATGTCATTAGAAGAGAATATGGATAGGGTGCTTAG
>DBMZ01000165.1:0-1343 GCA_002299005.1 Alphaproteobacteria bacterium UBA685
ATTTTAGACGATGGCGTGTTTTTACCTGCCTTGCAAGTGAAACAGCGCTAACTAGCGCCCGTAAATATCTTCATAGCGTTTGATATCATCTTCGCCAAGATAGGTGCCTGTTTGCACCTCAATCAAAACCATATCTGTTTCGGTTTCATTTTCAAGACGATGAATAGCACCAAGAGGGATGTACACAGACTCGCCCGGGTTTTTAAGCAAGACCGCATCATCAACTGTCACCTTTGCCTGACCCGTGACAACCACCCAATGTTCAGCGCGATGTTCATGCGATTGCAGTGATAAACGGCCCTCTGGCACAACAGTGATACGCTTGACCTTATACCCATCCTGCTCGGCAAGTACTTCATATTTTCCCCAAGGGCGATTCCCGATTTCCATAAAAATTTTCCTAATTTTCCTAATGTTTTTAAAAGTTTAACCTGAATTTCTCATAATTTCATTAAAATTACTGCATTATTTAAACATAAGTCACTTGATTCCGAAAGCGCTTTCGGTTTAGCGTTTAATTAGGAGGGGTAGTGATGACACGCGTGAGTTTAAAATTTTTGGCACGAGAACTTGGCATTGCTGAGGGTACAGTGTCGCGCGCATTAAATGACTATCCTGATATTAGCGTGGCGACACGCGATCGTGTGAAACAAGCCGCTGCCAAACATAATTACAAGCCTAATCATACCGCGCGCCGCCTTGCGACAGGCGTTGCTGAGGCGGTGGCCTATTTGATGCCCGCCAATAGCAATGCGCTTTCAAATCCGTTTGTGGCACAATTGCTCGAGGGGTTGGGTCAATCTCTCTCACATAGAGGCTGGGATTTATTGGTTGTGCAGGCAGGTTCGGCCGAAGAAGAGGCAGAAGCGATTGAAAAGCTGTCTTTAAGCGGCAAGGTAAGCGGTGTTGTGCTATCACGCCCCTATAAGCAGGACAGGCGTATTGAGCTTTTGAAGAAGTCTCGTATGCCGTTTATTGTACACGGCAGAGCCACCGCCTTTGATGATTATGCGTGGTATGATGTGGACAGTAAATCAGCCTTCATCACCGCTTGCGACCATCTTGTATCATTGGGCCATAGCCGGATTGGCTTTATTGGCGCACCGACTTATTATAATTTCGCGCAAATGCGCATGGAAGGCTATCAGCATGGCCTTGAGGGCAATGGCATCGCTTTTGATCCAGCGCTTGTTGAGGTGGCTGAGTTGCTAGATGATGCGGCTGAGCGCGCGGCTTTGTCTTTATTGCGCTCAGACAATCCCCCCACAGCCATTCTTTGCGCAACAGACATACAAGCGCTTGGTGTGCTTGCCGCGATACGTAATCTTGGCCTTGTGCCAGGA
>DBMZ01000165.1:1550-4518 GCA_002299005.1 Alphaproteobacteria bacterium UBA685
AACCCTGCCGATTATCAAGAACTCCGAAGCGCAGAATTAGTGCGCCGAATGAGCGATGGTCCGGTGCGACCTACGACACCAAACGAGTAATACTAACTAGGAGGAAAGTATGAAACACGTAACGAAGCTAGGGGCAAGTATGTTGCTCTGCGCCACTATGATCTCATCTGCTTTTGCAGACGAAATCACCATGTGGACAATGGAAGAACAGCCAGAACGTATGGCGCGTCAACAGCAAATCGCTGATGCGTTTAATGCTGCAACAGGCCACACTGTGAATGTTGTCGCTGTATCTGAAAAAGATATTGCTACAAGAGCGACAGCAGCTTTTGCGGCAGGCGAATTGCCTGACGTATTGAACCACACAGTACAGCATCTACTACCGTTTGCTGAAGCTGGTATGCTTGATTCAGGCGCGGCAACAGACATTATTGACGATCTTGGCTCAAACACTTTTGCCTCTGGCCCAGTGAACATGGCGAAGTCAGATGGTGAAATTGTATCAGTACCAACAGATGGCTGGACACAGCTTGTTGTATATCGTTCAGACCTGTTCAAAGAAGCTGGTCTAAACCCACCAAAGACATTTGCTGATATCGAAGCAGCGATTGCTGCGCTTCATAACCCACCATCAACTTACGGTTTTGTGGCCGCAACAAAGATTGATGAGACATATATGATGCAGCTGATTGAGCATATCTCATTGGCAGCTGGCTATTCACCTGTGAATGCTGATGGTTCTGTGAATGAAGATACATCTGGCCTAAAGCAGGTATTGTCTTTCTACAAGACAATTGCTGATGCCTCACCAGATGGCGATCTATATTGGAAGCAAAGCCGTGAGCTATATCTTGCAGGTCAAGCGGCTATGATCATCTGGTCACCATCACTATTGGATGAGCTAGGCGGTCTTCGTGATAGCGCACCTGTCACAATCAATGATGATCCAACATCAAAGGCGTTGGCAAAAGACACAGGCTTTGTGACTGTATTTGCGGGCCCAGACAATGCTGGCGGCGCGGCTTATGCTGACGTTCGTTATTTGGGTGTCACAGCAGATGCCAACACAGACGTTGCCTCTGATTTCATCAAATTTGTGGTATCAGAAGGCTATGGCGACTGGCTAGGTATGGCACCTGAAGGCAAGTTCCCTGTAAGAAGCGGCAAGTGGGGTGGTGATACATCTTACGAAAAGCTTTGGGCGAGCCTAGATGTTGGTGTGGATCGTAAAGAGCCACTAGCAAACATCTATCCTAAGAAGGTTATCGACGATATCGTTGCAGGTCTGTCAGTGGGCGACCGTTGGGGCGTATCAGATGGCCAGCTAGCAACAGCCTCGAAGATGGTGAATGCACGTGTGATGTCACAAGTCATCCGTAAGTATATCGATGGTGAAATCTCACTAGACGATGCGGCGGCTGAAATTGTGTCAAAGCATAAGGCTCTGTAAGTCTTAACCATAATTGTTGGGGTAGCCTCGCATGATGCTACCCCAATTTTTTTAAAATATATTTTAGTGATTTTAACCTAATTTCTTTTGAGGATTGAAGATCCGTGCATTCTCATCCACCAAAACATGTTGGCTCTCTGGCCAAGCGCGAGCGATTTTTAGCTTACCGCATGCTATTGCCGACGTTTCTGATTGTGTTAAGTATCGTTTTATTGCCGCTCTTGGCTAATTTCTGGATTAGCTTTAAGGCGGTTGAGCTAGGCGATTTACGCGCCGCAAGGCCGATGTTTAATGAGCAATTAAAGCCGCGCGCCAAAGAAGCTGGCCAAGAAGTTATATTGCGCTATCGCATTCGTAATTCATCAAAAAAAGAAGCTTTGTCAGATATCAAATTCAATGATGAGCTGCCAGCTGGCTTGTCTGTTTTATCTGTACCTGATGTTTGTGCGCTAGAAGCGCGTGCCTTTAGCTGTGATATTGGCACGCTAGAGGGCGGCAAGCGCCTTGATCTAGAGATACCTGTCTTGGTCGAGCAGAGTTTCATTGATAATGGTATTAGGCCACGCAGCTCCAAGCCGGTAGCAAGCTATGAGACCGTGAATGTCTTAACGAGCTTTTCATTTACCTTAGCGAATTTTCAGAAGATTTTCTCTGCGGATGAGTTTTGGACGGTGCTACGTGTATCATTTTATTACACGATTTTTGGCACTGTGGGCGCGTTAGTCTTGGGGCTTTTTGCGGCGCAAATTCTAAATACCTCCTTTTTTGGCAGACCGATTTTGCGTGGCCTATTCCTATTCCCTTATGTGGCGCCTGTTATTGCGGTTGCCTTTGCGTGGGTCTTGCTTCTTGATGCGGGGCCGGGGGGGACATTTAATGCGATGCTCAAACAAATGGGCGCGATTGAAGGGCCGATTAATTTCCTTGGCCAAAAGCATCTTACCTTTGAGCTCTTTGGCTTTTCATTCAAATTCCCAATGGCTTTAAGCACTGTCATTGCCTTTGAGGCTTGGCGTTATTTTCCGCTGTCATTCTTGTTCATCTTGGCGCGGATGCAGTCTATTTCCACCGATATGTATGAAGCCGCAGAAATGGATGGGGCAACGCCTTTTCAGCAATTCTGGTATTTATCATTACCCCAGCTAGTCGGGATTTTGTCGGTATTATTCTTGCTCCGCTTCATTTGGACCTTTAACAAATTTGACGATATTTTCTTGTTAACAGGCGGCGCGGCTGGCACGCGCACGCTGACGGTTGATGTGTATGAGCAAGCCTTTGCTGTCTCAAACCTTGGCGCAGGCGCGGCTGTTGCGGTGGTGGTGTTTGTTGTGCTGTTAAGCTTTGCGATTTTATTCTTTAAATTCTCACCACAGGATGATGGCTAATGCGCTTTGGTAGTGTGACATTTTTAGCAGCGATTATCGGCCTCTTATGGGGCGGTATCTGGATGGTGCTTACAAGCCTTTTGATGATGCTTGTAACAGGCGTCATCGTCGTACCAACCATCGGCAGTGCCGC
>DBMZ01000144.1 GCA_002299005.1 Alphaproteobacteria bacterium UBA685
CGCATTTGGCGCGATAAGCACAATCTCATAGCCGCTATAAGATAGCGCTAAGGCCATCATCTTGCCGGTAAGGCCGCCGCCTATGACAGTCACCTTGTGATGTGTTGGCTCTGTTAATCGCTTTGTCATATTGGCCCTTTAATCACGCGCAATGGGGGGGGAAGATAAGTGGTCTTAGTTAAAATGGGTTTTGATCACCTGTTTGACAAGCGTATCAAGCGCGCTTGTTTTGTCATAAAGATAGCTATGACAGCCAGCCTTATTGCCAGCTATCACATCACTTTCGCGGTCGCCTATCATCACACTTTGGTCAAGAGAGATGCCCCATTTATCGGCTAGCGCAAAAAATAACCCTGCCTCAGGCTTGCGGCAATCGCACAAGGCCTCGCCGGCTTTCACACTATCAGGGTGATGCGGGCAAAAGGCGATATCGGTAATCTTGCCGCCTGATTGTGCGGCCATCGCGCATAGATGGTCATTGAATTTTTGCATATCATCTTGGGTGAACAGCCCTTTGGCAATCCCGCCTTGATTGGTGATGATAAAGACAGGGATCCCCGCCGCATGCAAGCGCACCAAAGCGGCCTCAGCCCCCGGCATCCAGTCAAAATCAGAGACTTTGTAACAATAGCCCTCATCGCGCGTGATGGTATTATCTCTGTCTAAAAATACTGCCCGCATATCTGTGCAACATCCTATCTATTGCCACATTATGGCCATTATGATCGCAACTATCTATGTCATTATCTATTTCATTATCTAACTCATTATATTGCGAAAGGCTTGGTTTTTCGATAGATTCTTTTGGTATTCTTTTTTCGGCTGTTGGCGCGCTTTTTTCATGTCTTTATTAAACCCTGAATTTGCTATTTTTGATGATAATATGTTCCTGCAATTGCGGGCGGCAATTGATGATATTACCCCGCCAAAAGATAAGCCGTTGCTGAATTTGACCATCGGTGAGCCGCAATTACCAGCGCCTGATTTGCTGACATCTACCATCGCGGCGCATGATGATAAATGGCACAGCTATCCCAAAGCAGATGGTGATGAAGCGTTTCGTGATGATGTGCGTTATTATATTGATTATCGGTTTGGCAGTGATGTTGCGCAGATAATTGATCCCGCCCGTCATATTGTGCCCGTGGTTGGCACAAGAGAGCCGCTTCATATGCTAGGCCAGATGGTGCGCGGTGCCAAACAGGATGCAGCGGCGCTTATGCCGAACCCGTTTTATCATGCGTGGCGCACAGGCGCGCTTGGGGCAGGCGGTGATATCATCTTGCTGAATGCCAGCCAAGAGACCGGCTATTTGCCTGATTTGGATAAGATTGATGAGGCGGTCTATGCGCGTGCGACGATTTTCTATATTTGCTCGCCGACAAATCCGCATGGCTATTATGCGTCAAAAGACTATCTAAAGCGTTTATTGACGCTGGCGCGTAAGCATAATTTTTTGCTGTTATCAGATGAATGCTATGCCGATATTTGGCGCGGTGAGCCGCCTGTGAGTGCCCTGCAAGTGGCGCAGGAAATGGCGCAAGAACTTGATCAAGAAACAGGTGATGGGTTTGATAATCTCATCGTTTTGAATTCGCTGTCAAAGCGCTCTAATGCGGCAGGTCTTCGTGCGGGGTTTCTGGCAGGTGATGCGGCGGTGATAGCGCTTTATAAAAAGCTGGTTGCCAATGGGGCGGCGCTATTGCCGACACCGTTATTGCGGGCGGCAGGCGCGCTTTATCGTGATGCCAACCATGCTGAGAGCATTCGGCAACATTATGAGACGTCTTTTGCCATCGCTGAGCGATATTTGCCAGAGGTGCGCATGCCGCAAGGCCAAAATGGCGGCGGTTTCTTTTTGTGGTTGCCTGTGCGTGATGATGTCGCCTTTGCCCGGCGCGCCTATCAAGAACAAGCGGTGCGCCTGATGCCCGGCAGCTTTATGGCGCTTGAAACAGATGAGGGCAATCCCGGCTCTGGTTATGTGCGCATCGCGCTGGTGCATGACCATAAAACGGTCGAAGACGCGATGAGACGGCTTGCCCAATTATATGAAGATGAGAGAGAATAGGCGATAATGGTAAAGTCAGATGTCGCAAAGCCTGTTGTATCAGGCGCGGTAAAACGCTTTTTGCTCAACCGTCTATCAGAGGCGTTTGGCCTTGTCACAATGGCAGGGGCATGCGCGCTGATCATCGCGTTGGTAAGCGCGTCATCATCTGATCCCTCTTTGAATGTCGCCACAGATAATGAGGTGAAAAACCTGCTGGGTGCAAGAGGGGCTATTACCGCTGATATCCTGTTTAATTTTTTTGGCATTATGGTCTTTTTATTACCGCTTGCTTTGGCGAGCTGGTCTTATCGGTTTCTTATCCATATTGGCCTTCGTCATTGGTATTGGCGGATGCCATTATTGCCGCTTGCGATGGCTGTTTTAAGTGCGGTAACTGTCCCGATTGACGCTTATTTTGCCAGAGACATGACAGGTGTTTTGGGCGCCCAAATAAACAGCGGTGCCAGCGCGTTTATGGCGTTTTTAAATCTGCCGGATTTATTGCCCGACCTATCATCACAGATATTGTCAGCACAATTGGTTGTCAGCGTGATTTTGGCCCTTATCGGCCTGTCGCTATATGTTTGGACCGCTGGTCTCACAAGGCGTGAATGGGGTGTCGCAAAATGGTTGTTGCGCCTTATATTCTGGCCGCTTACCGCGCTTTTATCTGTGGTATTCAGGCGCAAAGCACATGGTCAGGAGGCGGCAAATGGGGCGGTGAATGGGGCGGGCAATGCAAGTGGGCAAGCGCCTGAAATGGCTGATGATATAGATGATGTGGGCGCTTTGCGTGCGACCACAAAAGCGCAAAAGGCGGCCGAAGAAAAAGCCCAAAAACAGGCGCAAAAAGACGCGCAAAAAGAAGCCAAGAAATTGGCAAAAGAACAAGCGGCTCTAGAAAAGAAGCAAGCCAAGGAAAAGGCCAAGCTAGCCAAAGGCGCGCGCAAAGAGCCTGTGCTTGTGCC
>DBMZ01000134.1:0-2525 GCA_002299005.1 Alphaproteobacteria bacterium UBA685
CGTCGCCGCAAAGAAAAAGAAGTGGCGCGCAAGACCGCGACACGCAGATTACGTCTGCCCGGCAAATTGGCTGATTGTTCTGCCCAAGATACAAGCGCCACTGAACTTTTCTTGGTGGAGGGGGATTCTGCGGGCGGTTCAGCCAAATCAGCACGCGATCGCAAGACACAAGCGGTTCTGCCTTTGCGTGGTAAGATTTTGAACGTGGCAAGCGCGACGGCGGATAAATTAACCGCCAATCAAGAATTAAGCGATTTATCACTCGCGCTTGGCGTAAAGGGTGGCAAGGATTTCAAACTTGATGATTTGCGCTATGGCCGTATCATCATCATGACAGATGCGGACGTTGATGGGGCGCATATTGCCGCGCTATTAATGACGTATTTCTATCGCGAAATGCCGCACCTCATCGAAGCTGGTCGCCTCTATTTGGCGCAACCACCACTTTATCGCATGACACAAGGCTCAAAGACCCTCTATGCGCTGGATGATGCGCATAAGGATGAATTGCTGAAATCAGGCTTTGATGGGCGTGGAAAGATTGAAATCTCACGTTTTAAAGGTCTAGGGGAGATGCCCCCTGCCCAGCTTAAAGAGACAACCATGTCAAAAGCCAGCCGTCGTCTATTGCGCGTGGAATTGCCTTTGCGTGATGCTACAGGCGCCGATGAGCGACGCGGCGTTGACAGTCTTGTGAATACATTGATGGGCAAGAAAGCTGAATTGCGCTTTGGCTATATCAGAGATCACGCAGAAGAGGTCATGGCAAGCCTAGACGTCTAGCAGGCGCCCCTTAGGCCTCGATGCGCTTATACCAGTGCAAGAGCGCCTCATTTACGGCCTCTGGTGCTTCTAGCGTGGACATATGCGCGATATCGTCTAGCAAATGAAGCTCTGCGTTTGGCAAAAGCCTGGCTGATTCCTCAGATTCTTCAGGCGGTGTCAGCACATCTTTTGTGCCGCAAATAACCACCGATGGCTGTGTGATAGATGGCAGATGTGGGCGTTGATCACGGCGGCCCATAATCGCACTTTGTTGCCGCATAAAATTCTCTTGCCCAATCTCTGCGCCCATTTGCAAAACAACCGATGTTTTCGCCTCATCTTGCAAAGAGGCTTCGGAGAAAAAGCGCGGCAAAAGGCGCGGTGTGACGCCTTTGAATTTGCCTATCTTTGAGAGCTCTACCAATGCTTGGCGCGCGGCTTTTTTCTCGTCCGTATCAGGGCGTGATGAGGTTGACACCAACGCAAGCCCCTTCATACGCTTTGGTGCAAGACGTGCCATCTCAAGCGCCACATACCCGCCCATCGAAAACCCCAATACAGCGAAATCACCTGAGACATCTGCCAGGGCCTTTTCAGCCATAGCCGTCACATTATCCATGCCCGTAGTATCTGCCACATGACAGGTAGCCAGCCCCTCAAATGCCGCAAATTGTGCGCTAAAAATCGCTTTGGTACATAGAAGGCCGGGGATAAAAATAAGCTGTGACATAATGACGGAACCCCTATTCGTGAGACGTGACTTGCTTTCAAAGCTATATGGATGTATCACTTTGGTGACGATGTTTCAAATCCTATCCAGAATGATAGGGTTTTGGTCTATTTCCAAGAGGTAAATAGGCACTTTTTAACAATGAATAAAGGAAACCATTTTTGAGTTTTTCCGATTTAGGCCTAAGCGATGAGCTTTTAAAAGCCATCACTGAGCTAGGCTATGAGACCCCTACACCCATTCAAGAACAATCCATCCCTTATGTGTTGATGGGTCGTGATATTCTAGGCTCTGCACAGACAGGCACGGGTAAGACCGCGTCTTTCACCTTGCCGATGATTGACATTCTGGCAAATGGTAGAGCCAAAGCTCGCATGCCGCGCTCACTTATTCTGGCACCAACCAGAGAGTTAGCAGCGCAAGTCGCAGAGAATTTCGAAAAATTTGCCACACATCACAAATTATCAATGGCCCTTCTCATCGGCGGCGTCAGCTTTAGCGACCAAGAAGCCGCGTTGGACAAAGGTGTGGATGTACTAATTGCCACACCAGGCCGCCTGCTTGACCATTTTGAGCGTGGTAAGGTCTTGCTTCAAGATGTGAAAATCCTTGTAATTGACGAGGCTGACCGCATGCTTGATATGGGCTTTATCCCTGATGTTGAGCGCATTGTGTCAACCTTGTCAAAAATGCGCCAAACCTTGTTCTTCTCGGCAACACTCTCAGAAGAAATCAAGAAATTAGGTACAAAATTTGTGATGAACCCAAAGGTTATTTCAGTGGCACCACCTGCCGCGACGGCCTCAACCATCACAGCACGCCTTATTTGGACAGACGCAAAAGAAAAGCGCCAAAAATTGCGCGATTTGCTGAATTCAGAAGATATTAATAACGCCGTGATTTTCTGTAATCGCAAGCGTGATATCGCAACCTTGCTATCCTCACTCAAGCGCCATGGCTTTAAGGTCGTTGCCTTGCATGGTGATATGACACAATCAGCCAGATTGGCCGCGTTGGATGAGTTTAAGTC
>DBMZ01000134.1:2711-8980 GCA_002299005.1 Alphaproteobacteria bacterium UBA685
TCTGTGAGCCATGTGTTTAATTTTGATGTGCCATCAAACGCCGAAGATTATGTCCACCGCATTGGCCGCACAGGCCGCGCAGGACGTTCAGGCAAAGCCTTCACGCTTGCTATGCCTAACAATATCGATAAACGCCTTGTAAGCGCTGTTGAAGAGCTGATCGGCGCGCCTATTGAAGTGCTTGGCGAAGTGGCAAAGACTGACGCCGCGCCTAATAGTGAGAAGAAACCTAGCGGCAGAAAGCCGAAAGGGGCGAAGGCTGAAAAACAAGCCTCACAGGCATCGCAAGAGCCACAGGCTTCTGCACCTCAAGCTGATAAGACAGCCGCGGCTGAAAACGCTGAGAGCAATGCGCATCAAAAACCAGAGGCAAAAAAGGCAGATGCCCAAAAGGCTGATGCAAAACGTAATGAGCATGGTGAATTGAGACCTGTCGCTTGGACAGGTGGCAATAGCTTTAAAGATAACGCAGATATCCCTGCCTTCTTGCGGTCAGCTTAACCAAAATCATAAAAAAGCGCTTAACGAGCTAGCGCTTTTCCCACAATCTCTGTTAAATCGCGTGATGTCGCTTGTGCATGCACATGTTCAAGCGCCTTTTTCATACGCGCTTGGCGCGCGCTATCATAGGCACTCATACGCGTCAGGCTCAAAGCCATTCTTGCGGCAATTTGCGGGTTTCTTTTATCAAGCGCGATAAGCTCATCAGCAATAAACGCATAGCCAGACCCATCTTCTGCGTGGAATTGCGTCACATTGGCCGCACAGAACACACCCAAAACAGACCGTAATTTATTCGGGCTATTGAGATCAAAGGCTTTGTGCTTCATCAAATCGCCAATATGCGCAATCGTGCCTGTCACAGGGGCAGACGCGCTAAGCGCAAACCATTTTTCCATCACGAGACTGTCATCTTGCCATTTATCATGGAAGATTTGCATGGCCTTTGTGCGGGCGGCTGTATCCTTGCGGTTCAAGGCTGATAACGCGCCCTTTGAGAGGCTCATCAGCTCATGTGAGGCTTGGCTTACGGCCATCTCACACGCCGCCTCATCATCACAAGCCACGGCCCAATCCAATAAGGCATTCTGCCAATGACGCCCTGCCGCATGCTGAATGCGCGCCTCTGATGCGTCTTTTGTCAAAAGCGCGGATAGATCATCACGCAATAAATCTGCCAGCGATGCCCGCAGATGATCACGTGCCTGATAAACGGCGACAGGGTCACAGCCCTTAGCGGCGGCTTCAATAACCGCTTGGCCAGGCATCGCCATCATCAGCGCCTTAAAATCATCACGCAAATCTGAATGCGCCAAAACATGGCGATACGCATCACCAAGCTGTGCGAGCAAAGTGGTATCTAGCACATCACCAAGAATTTGATGAACCGCCTTTTCCAATAATTTCTGCGCCATATCCCAGCGATTAAACAAATCGCTATCAAAGCCCATCAGATGCAATCTTTCCTCATCGCTTAGATCATCACTGATACGCACGGGCGCGGAAAAATCACGCAAATATGAGGGGGTGAATGGTCCTTTGGCATCATCCGCAAATTGCACCTGAATATCGCGCTTTGCATCCTCAAACAGCCAGAGCGCCTCTTCTTGCATATCCCCGCCATCAAGCGCAAAGCTAGCAGGCGCACCTTTGGCATCAAGGAAGCCCATACGAATAGGCAAGGGCAAGGCTTGTGTTGGTGTGCCAGCCTTTGTTGGCGAGAGAGATTGGCTTAAACGCAGGGTCAGATTATCGCCCGCATTATCACGCATTATCGTCAATCGCGGCGTGCCAGCCTGACTGTACCACCGGCTCATGGCAGAGAAATCACGTCCATTGGCATCTGCCATCGCGGCCATGAAATCATCGCAAGTCACCGCCATACCATCATGGCGCTCAAAATATAAATCCATCCCCGCACGAAAGCCCTTAGCCCCCAGCTGGCTATGGAACATGCGGATGATTTCTGCGCCCTTCTCATAGACCGTTGGGGTGTAGAAATTATTTATCTCAACAAAAGAATCAGGGCGTATAGGATGCGCGGTTGGACTGCTATCTTCGGGGAATTGTATCGCACGCAAGGTCGATACATCACTTGCACGCTTAACGCCCTTATCATGCATATCAGCGCTAAAATTCTGATCACGAAAGACTGTTAGCCCCTCTTTTAGCGTAAGCTGGAACCAATCACGACAGGTCACGCGGTTACCTGTCCAATTATGGAAATATTCATGCGCGATAATCGCTTCAACCGCGTCTAGATCATCATCGGTTGCCGTGCTTGCATCAGCCAGCACATATTTGGAATTAAAGATGTTAAGACCTTTATTTTCCATCGCGCCCATATTGAAATGACTAACTGCCACAATCTGGAAAAGATCAAGGTCATATTCCAGACCATACACATCTTCATCCCATTTCATGGACCGCTTAAGGCTATCCATCGCATGCGCTGTCAGATGGCCATTGCCATGTTCGACATAGATATGCAAATCAACCGCGCGCCCTGAGGCAGTGGTAAAACGATCGGCCACAAGCTCTAGATCACCGGCGACAAGCGCAAATAGATAAGATGGTTTTGGGTGCGGGTCATCCCACAGCGCATAATGGCGCCCTGCCCCGGCATCACCTGTCTCTATCAAATTACCATTGCTTAGTAATTGTGGACGCGAGGTAGCAGCTTCGATGCGCACGCTATAGGGCGCAAGCACATCTGGCCTATCAAGATAGTAACAAATCCGCCGAAAGCCTTCTGGCTCACATTGCGTGCAAAGCATACCTTGCGAATCATATAAGCCTTCAAGGGCCGTATTTGCATAAGGATCGCATGATGACGCCACCACAAGGGTGCAATGAGGCGGCAGAGCTGTGATGGTTAACTGGCCATTTTCTTGGTGATAGCGGTCAGCATCAAGGCTCTTGCCATCACAATGAACAGATAAAAGCGTCAGCCCTTCGCCTTGCAGCGTGATGGTATCAGCCCCATCTTGCGCTTCAATCTTCATCGTCGCGGTAATGTCCGCCCTATCATCCCATATTTGCGCATCCAAATGCAGGTGCGTGACCTTATGAGACGGCGGCGTATAATCTTTGCGATAAATAACGGTCGTGCTAGCCATCTCTAGACGTCGTAAAGGCTTCAGCACAATGAGCGGCGCAATAAGGCTTACCAGCTAGGATAGGTTCACCGCAAAAATTGAAATTCGTGTGTTTTGGGTCACCTGATGGCCAAGCGCATTTTGAACGTGACCAGTTTAATTTCCGCAAAGCCAAGCGCAAAGGCAGATCTGTCGGCTCTTCAAGCACAACTTCCTTTGGCGCTGTTTTCTTTTGTGCGATAGGTGATTGGCGTTTCTTCAGACCCAAACGATGTGCTTTACCAGCAATCGCATTACGCGTAACGCCAAGCTCTTCACCAATTGATGAGATAGATAACCCTTTATCCCACAAGGCGCGCAGTTTTTCGAGGCGCTCTTCAGTCCAACCGTTCTTATCGTCAGCCATATAATCTAACTTCTCTTAAAAAATATATTTAGCAAAACGACAGAGCGTTGCCATAGACCTATGTTTTTACCCCTGAAAGAGGGCTTTTTCAATGTTTAAATTTGTGCACTATCTAGAGATCATTAATTCCCAGAAATTGGCCAATAAGCGCGACCTGATAATCAAACATATGGCGCCCATAATGGCAGGCAAGACCTCTGTCTTTTGCCGCCCTTAGCCACGCTGTCTCAGCAGGCACCATAATGATATCACAGACAAGCGTCGTCTCTGGTAAGGCCGCCACATCACAAGGCATCGCATCGCCCTCTTTCAGACCAAGAGCGGTGGCATTAATCACAATATCATACTGCGCCCAATCCGGGTTTTCTTGCACATGCAAAGGCGCATGCGCATCATGCGCTTTGACGGCGGCAACCAAATCTTCTGCCTTTTGATAAGACCGATTATGAATATCAAGCCGCGCGATAGATTCCTGCGTCAACCCATAGGCAATCGCACGCGCCGCACCCCCTGCCCCAATGAGCAGGATCTTTTTATCAGATAGCGTATGCCCCTCGCCATAAAGGCCTGCCACAAAGCCTGCGCCATCGAAATTATCGCCATAAAGACGCCCATTCTCAAACCGCACCGCGTTAACAGCGCTCGTAATTTGCGCAACGGCGCCTAGCTCATCACATAAGGCGGCTAGGGGCATCTTATGAGGGATTGTGACTGCCAGACCATGAAAATTGGGCATATAAGACAGGCCTGCAATCACAGCCTCAAGTCTATCAGCTGGCGCATCAACAGGCACCATCACCGCATCCAATTGGCGGTTGGCGAATATATCATTAAAGATAGTTGGCGCGCGCACATGCGCCACGGGATGCGCAATACACCCAAACACAGATGTGGTGCCACTTATCGACAGCTTGGGCGCGCGATCATTATCTTGCATCTATTTATACCCTTTATGGTCTTATCTTAAAAAAATAACACATAGTCCAGAATGACCATGAATATGCCCTATTTATGCCTAAATTGGACAGTTAATTAACGCTTGTGAAGGGGGCAACAACACGCTCGTTCTAGTCTCTCTAGCTGTTTGATAAGACACACTCCCCTCGGTGGTTGCGGTCCTCTTCACACAATCGTACTGTAGCATAAAACATAATCACGGATAATGAACTATCATGGCAAAATTTACAAAAAAAACGATCATCCTAGGCACAGGCCTTAGCGTCGCTGGCATTTTAGCGACAAGCTTGGCAATCGCAGCCATGAAACATGGCAAGCATCATGGCGAACACGGCGATCATGGTAATCATGGCGATCATGACGGGCATGGTTACCATAGCGGCTATCATAAGGGCGGCAAGCATGGTCATATGATGCGCTTGCAAAAATTGGATGCTGACAATGATGAAGCCATCTCATTAATTGAATTCCAAGCACCGTCAATGCAAGCCTTTGGCAAGCTTGATACAAATGAAGATGGTATGATTTCAACCGAAGAATTTCTTGCGCGTGCCAATGAGCGCTTTGCCAAATATGACGCGGATGAAAGCGGCATCATTGAATCAGGTGAATTTCCGCAAAAGCGCAAATGGCGTAAAAACACCGAAAGCTAAACCGCTCTAAATTTTTTCTCCTCCTAAAGCACCTTAAAAAAGGCCCCCTTAGATAATCATAAGGGGGCCTTTTTGCTATTTATCTTCTTCAAAATTCAAGCTAGCGCTATTCATACAATAGCGAAGGCCCGTCGGTGCTGGGCCATCTTCAAACACATGGCCCAAATGCGCTTCACATTGGCTGCAATGCACCTCTGTGCGCGTCATGAAAAAACTTCTATCGGTTTTTGTGCCCACATTATCATCATGAGATGGCTCATAAAAAGAGGGCCAGCCTGTGCCTGATTCAAACTTTGTCTCACTGCGGAATAGAGGCGCATCACAACAAATACAATGATATTGGCCACTGGCATGATTATCACAATAAACGCCCGAAAAAGCGCGTTCAGTGCCATGTTTACGTGTCACACGATATTGCTCATCTGAGAGCTGTGCACGCCACTCTGCGTCAGTTTTAGTAATGTTAGGTGCCATGAATTTATGCCTCATCATGCAAAAAATTGAAATTATGCCTCTATGCTATAGCTAGGGCGTTTAAGGAAAAATGACAGCGTTAAAAATCCTCACTACCGCGATAGAGGCGCAGGCCCGTTGTGATTAAACACAAAATCGCAAAAGAGCTTGCCAGCACAGGGAAATAATGCGGCCATAAACAGCACGCACAAAGGAATATAATCGTCTCCGTGCCCTCTGTTAGCCCGCCTAAATAGTAAATCCCTTTCTGGCCCTTTGCCGCAGGATCAATGCCCTTTTTCTCAGCAATCGCCGCATAGGACAAGAAACTTGTGCCCGTACCGATAAAGCTGAAGAGCAAAAAGGCCGCGGCAAGCGCATTGGCAGGATCATAGAGGGCAAATGATAAAGGTATCCACGCATAGAATAGGAAATCGAGCGCAATATCTAAAAAAGCGCCTCTATCTGTTGGCCCTTGCAGACGGGCAATTGTGCCATCAAGCCCATCACAAAGGCGCGAGAGAAGGATAAGCGCTAATGCCGGCATCATCGCGCCTAGCATCACACATCCCCCTGCAAGAAGACCAAGACCAAAGCCTATAAAGGTCATTCGATCTGCATCAAGCCCTGCCTTGATAGCAATGCGCGCAATGCTGGTCAGCGGCTTATCAAGGTGCGCGCGAAGCTTAGTATCAATCATAA
>DBMZ01000134.1:9081-12776 GCA_002299005.1 Alphaproteobacteria bacterium UBA685
GTATCAATCATAAGAAGCGGCCTTTTAACGATGATATAATAGCATCATTATTTGTAGGATTAGTCTTTTGAGGCAAGGATTGTTTGCCCAGCAACACAAATATCACCCGCCGATAGATTGGTGCTAAATCTGGCAGGCAATTGAAGTGTTAAAAGCGAGCATCCCAAGCCAAAAGCAAAAGGCTCGCCTGCTTGCATTTTCTGGCCATCAATAAAAGGCGCGTGAATATAGCGCGTCCATTGCCCGCCAAATAAAGACAAGGTCACAAAATCATCTGTTTGCGTTCTGATTAAGAAATCATAGCGCGCGCGCAAAGGATGCGCCGCTGAATCATCAAATGGCAGATAAGTGCCATCAATCCATAATTTATCCTCTATCACTGCCTGCGTTGGCGCATAGATAATCTGGCTACCAAACACATCGCCCTTCATATCAATTTGAAGACCATCATTCGTCAGACGTACGGCCAAAACCTGCCCGTCTAGGGGCGCCATCATCACAGGCTCAGCGCTTACATGCCTTAGCCTCTGCGTTTGGCGCAACAATATATGAAGATATAAAAACAAGCCAAAAGCGATAAAGCCTAGCCCCAAAGAGACCCATGTTAGCAGAATAACGATAAGACCGGCGATTAATTTCAGGCGCCCGCCAATATCATTATAACGCGGCATATGGGCTGAGAGGGGGCTATCTTGATAAGAATTTTGGTCATCAAAATGCATCGTCTCCCCTTTCCTTAGCGGCCATAAATCATGCGTCTATTCAGATGTAACGCCAGGCACAGCAAAAATTTGGTTTGGATAAATCAAGTCAGGATCATCGATTTTGTCAGCATTACGTCTGAAAATATCAACATAACGCACCCCTTCCCCATAGCTGCGATAGGCAATTCGCCATAGGGCATCACCCTTATGAACCACCACCATCAAACTGCCATCAAGACCGGCAGATAATTGAGATTGGCTTACATTTAGCTTGGTCTGCGCAAGAATTGTGCCCTCATCATCTTGCAAATAAATCTCGAGGGATTGACGGTCGCCTGTTGCGAATGGCGCGCCTGTGATACGCGACGACCATCTGCCATTTGACTGAAGCGCTACCTTCACAAGCGCCTCATCTGCCATCTTGCCTGTGACAGTCACACCGCCGCTTGCGACACCGTGAACACGCAGACCCTTATCATCGCCATAGCTCAATGAGCCGATTTGGATAAAGACTTCCCGCTGGCCCAAGATCTCAGCCACTTGCTCCGCCTGTGTTAGTGGGGCTGCATCTGCCTCATCATCCGCCCCATCAGCTGAGGCTGTTTCTTTTGCCCCCGAAGCTTTTGGTGCATCGCTTGCGGTTGAGGTGGCCAGATCTTCATCTGGTGATTGCAATAAGGTTGGGCTTTGCTCATCTGTTTGCGGCACAAGCGCCACGAGCGGCTTCTCATCCGCCCCTTCCGCAATTTCAACCACTAATGAGACATCGGCGCGTTGACGCGTGCCATCCTTTGTTACCATCTCCAATTGCAATAAATGTGCGCCGGGTGAGAGCGCTGTTTCTGGCAGAACCACCCACTGGCCTTGCTCATCAATCGTATTTTGCGCAAAGATCTGACCATTTTCAGTGATAAAGATGCTACCATTTGGCGCCCCGCGACCGGCAAACACCGCCATGCCATCTGCTTGCACGCGGGCAATATCAATCACAAGTTTATAGGGGTCTTCTTCAGCCGCATCTTGCGCCGCTGGCGCCTCTTTATTTGTGATAATTGTCTGATTATTATCAGCGGCTGGCGCGACTATCTGGGCATTCTCAGGTGCTGATGATATACCCTCAATCGGTGCGTCTGGTAGTATGATTGCGTAAAGCAAGGTAGCAAGTGCGATGACCGCCGCGCCGATAATACCCGGTACTAAATAGGATTTCATTTGTGCCCCTGCCCCGATTATGTCGTCAAATTTTTAACATTTTCTCTGATTAAAAGCCTATCAGCAGAAACTGGCTATGACTAGTCACTTTTAAGAACAATCACAGCCAGAATGCGGCGCAAATAGCCGCGCTGTTTATTTTAGCGCATCACTTGTTTGAGAGTGTTAGCTAAGGCATGCTGATAGGCGAACAAGACTTTTTTACTTATGGCCATTGATGTGAATGTATATGTGGCTTTGTCTATGAGGAGTTTTTAAAATGGCCTGTCTTTGTGTTTTTGCTGGTGCGGCATCTGGGCGTTCAGACGCTTATACAAAAGAAGCCTTTGCGCTTGCACAGGCGCTCACAAAAAAGGGCCATCACTTTATTTATGGCGGCGGGCGCACAGGGCTGATGGGGGCTTTTGCCGATGGGGTCATCGCTGAGAGCGGCCATATTGAAGGCGTCATACCAGCTTTTTTGAGTGACCGCGAAGTAGCCCATGAGGGCGTTGCCAAAATCACCGTGACTGAGACCATGCATGAACGCAAAACCGCCATGTATGAGCCTGCTGAAGGGTTTTTGATTTTGCCGGGTGGCCTTGGCACTTTGGATGAGACGATGGAAGTGCTTACATGGCGCCAATTAGGCAAATTATCAGGCCCTGTCTTCACATTTTCACCGCGCGGCTATTGGGATCCTATGAGAGAGCTTGTCAGCCACATCGAGGATGAAGGGTTCGCACATTCAAAAGGGCTTGGCGCAATTTACTGGCAGAATAGCATAGAAGGCATCGTCGCAGATTGCCAAAGCCATTTCAGCGCCTAACGCCCTTGCCTATTTTTTGACGGAATACAGGACTTTTTCACAGTCTGTTACACAAAACCTTGCAAATTTTGCCAAAAATCTATAAAAAGCAACTAATTTTTATCAATAGTTGCCTTTTTTGTTATGCCTCACCCGAGGTTATCAAATGCAAAAAAGTCCATAGATTAAGGGAATTTGGGGATGTCAAAAATCAAAGTAGCTAATCCAATCGTTGAGATGGATGGGGATGAAATGACCAGAATCATCTGGCAGAAAATCAAAGATAAGCTTATCCACCCCTACTTAGATATTGATTTGAAATATTATGATTTGGGCATGGAATCACGTGATGCCACGAATGACCAAATCACAATTGACGCTGCAAACGCGATCAAAGAACACCGTGTTGGCGTGAAATGCGCAACCATCACACCTGATGAACAGCGTGTTGAAGAGTTCGACCTGAAAGAAATGTACAAATCGCCGAATGGCACCATTCGTAACATTTTGGGTGGCACAGTCTTCCGCCAGCCTATCATCTGCTCTAACGTGCCACGCTTGGTGCCGGGTTGGACAAAGCCGATTGTCATCGGTCGTCACGCCTTTGGTGACCAATATCGTGCAACAGATATGCTTGTTGATGGCGCGGGCACATTGACGCTGACATTCCAGCCAGCTGATGGCCGTCCAGCCGTCACAAGAGACGTTTATGACTTCCCTGAGTCAGGCGTTGCGATGGCGATGTATAACCTTGATGAATCAATCAGAGGTTTCGCAAGAGCTTGTATGAATTACGGCCTTGATTTGGGCTGGCCAGTCTATCTTTCAACAAAGAACACGATCATGAAGAAATATGATGGTCGTTTTAAAGATTTGTTTGAAGAAGTATTCGAAGCTGAATTTAAAGACAAATTCGCCGAAGCTGGCATCACATATGAGCACCGCCTGATTGATGATATGGTCGCTTGTGCCATGAAATGGGATGGTGGCTT
>DBMZ01000174.1:0-454 GCA_002299005.1 Alphaproteobacteria bacterium UBA685
GATCTGGTTAATTAAACCAAGGTTAAATTGAGGGATAGATCTGGTGAGCGATACACCGCTTTCACGCTATCAAGCGCTTTTGACAGATGGTGAATTGTCCGCCGATGAAGGGCAAGCTCTGGTTGTTGAAGCGCTCGATAGGCTCTATCAAGAGATTGGCGAGAGCGGGCAGAAAAAAGCCTCTTTTTGGCAACGCATCACCACCTCTTCAAACACAGATACATCACATAACGGCCTTTATCTTTATGGCGGGGTTGGGCGCGGTAAATCGCGTCTGATGGATATGTTCTATGATTGCCTGCCATCTGGCACCGGCCTTCGTGTGCATTTCCATGATTTTATGGTGCTTGCGCATGATGCAATGAATGATGCGCGTCAAAAAGGGGCAGATGATCCCATCGAAGACGGGGCATCGAGGCTTCTTGAAAGCCAGCTATCACGGCCAAAAGGGCAG
>DBMZ01000174.1:577-5346 GCA_002299005.1 Alphaproteobacteria bacterium UBA685
AAAGGGCGGGCGAAAAAACACCCCATCATCCTTTGTTTTGATGAGATGGAAGTGCGCGATATCGCAGATGCCATGATTGTCAAAAGACTGTTTGATGCGCTATTTGCGCGTGGGGTCCTTGTGGTCGCAACCTCTAATCGTCATCCTGATGATTTGTATAAAAATGGTCTGCATCGTGACAGGTTCCTGCCTTTTATTGCGCAAATAAAAGACAAATGCCGGGTGATGAAAATCGCTGATGGCAATGATTGGCGGGCGCGTCTGCTTGGCACCTCGCCGCGCTGGTATGTGGCACAGCAAGCATCTGAGGTAAAAGAGGTCGCGGCAAAAATGGCGGATTTGTTCGCCATAGTCACCTCGCAAGAGATGAGCGAATCAATCTGTGTCAAAGTCGCTGGCAGAGAGATTACCTTTGATAAGGTCGCACATAATATCGCCTTTGCCAGCTTTGATAGCCTGTGCGCGGTGCCACTTGCGGCGCGTGATTATGTGGCGATTGCCGACCGGCTGACAGGTCTGTTTATCACCGATATCCCAAGCCTTGGTAATGATCAGCAAAATGAAGCAAGGCGGTTTATGTGGCTGATAGATGCCTTATATGACAGGGGCCGATTTGTTGTGGCAAGCGCTAGAGACGATATGGGCAAGCTCTATCAAGGGGATGTCTGGGCGTTCGAATTTGATCGCACCCTATCACGCCTATCAGAGATGACACGCATCTCTTAAGGCGGGCCTTCACAGCGCGTTTTTGTGGCGTGATTTTCATCTCATATTTGGCAAAATTTATTGTTTTTTTGACAAAAAAAGACTATAAGCGACCCATCTTGTCTTCGGCGCCCACTTTGGCGGCGATTGGCGGCAAGTCTAATCGGGAAAAGATTACTCAAAAAAAACGGGGAATATAATGGCACGTAATAAAATTGCATTGATTGGCTCAGGCAATATTGGCGGCACATTGGCGCTTTTGGCAGGTCTGAAAGAAATGGGCGATGTCGTTCTATTCGATATTGCTGAAGGTATCCCACAAGGCAAGGCGCTTGATATCGCGCAGGCAAGCCCGATTGAAGGCTTTAACGCTGATGTCTCTGGTGCGAATGATTATGCCGCGCTTGCCGATAGTGATGTGGTGATTGTCACAGCTGGTGTCGCAAGAAAGCCTGGCATGAGCCGCGATGATTTGATCGGCATCAACACAAATGTGATGAAGCAAGTGGGCGCAGGTATTAAAGAAAACTGCCCGAACGCCTTTGTTATCTGTATCACAAATCCGCTTGATGCGATGGTTGGTGTGTTGCAACGCGCCGCTGGTCTGCCAACAAATAAGATTGTCGGCATGGCAGGCGTGCTTGATTCAGCGCGTTTCCGCTATTTCTTGGCAGAAGAATTTAACGTCTCTGTCCAAGATGTCACAGCCTTTGTGCTTGGTGGTCATGGCGATAGCATGGTGCCTTTGACACGCTATTCAACTGTCGCAGGTATCCCTGTGCCAGATTTGATTGCGATGGGCTGGTCAAGCGAAGAGAAAATCGCCGAGATCGTTCAGCGCACAAGAGATGGCGGCGCAGAGATTGTTGGCCTATTGAAGACAGGGTCTGCTTTCTATGCCCCTGCCTCATCAGCGATTGAAATGGCTGAGGCGTATATCAAAGATAAAAAGCGTGTCCTACCATGTGCCGCTTATGTTGATGGCGCCTATGGTATTGATGGCATGTATGTCGGTGTGCCTGTTGTTCTTGGTGGCAACGGGGTCGAACGCGTGGTTGAAATTGCTTTGAATGACGAAGAGCAAGCGATGTTCGACCAATCAGTTGCGGCTGTTAAAACATTAAATGAAATTACTGAACGGGCTGAATAGCCCGTTTTTTTTTGGTGAGTCCCGCTCATCATCACGAGCCGGCCTAGCTTTGCTAATGCCAAGCTGGGGCGGCAAGATTAAAGTAGATATTGAGGTATGAAATGAATATTCATGAGCATCAGGCAAAAGCGCTGTTGGCTGGGTACGGGGTAAATGTCGCGCGTGGTCAGGCCGCCTTTACCGTTGAGGAAGCTGTGCAAGCGGCTGAAAAATTAGGGGGCCCTGTTTATGTTGTGAAAGCACAGATTCATGCTGGCGGCCGTGGTAAGGCTGGCGGTGTGAGCGTCGTCAAAACAATTGACGAGGTCCGCGCTGAGGCAACAAGAATGCTTGGCACAACGCTTGTTACACATCAGACAGGCCCGCAAGGCAAAGAAGTACAGCGTCTTTATATCGAAGATGGCTGTGATATTGCGCGTGAATTATATCTCTCAATGCTGGTCGATAGAGCCTCATCACAGGTGACTGTGATTGCGTCAACCGAAGGCGGCATGGATATTGAAGAGGTGGCGGCAAGCACACCTGAGAAAATCCTGACCCTGTCAATTGACCCTGCAACAGGCATGATGCCGCACCATGTGCGCCGCATTTGTAATGACCTTGGTCTGGCGGGTGATACAGCGAAAAAAGCGACAACATTCTTGCGCGGCATCTTCCGCGCTTTCTGTGAAAAAGACGCGGCGATGATTGAGATTAACCCGCTTGTTGTCACAGGTTCTGGCGATTTGATGGCCTTGGATGCGAAAATTGGCTTTGATGATAATGCGCTTTATCGTCATCCAGATATCCTTGAATTGCGCGATTTGACCGAAGAAGATCCTGCCGAGGTGCGCGCCTCTGAATTTGAATTGAACTATATCAAATTGGATGGCGATATTGGCTGTATGGTCAATGGGGCTGGCTTGGCGATGGCGACTATGGACATCATCCAGCTTGAGGGCGGTTCGCCTGCCAACTTCCTTGATGTGGGCGGTAGCGCGACCAAAGAGCGTGTCAAAGAAGCGTTCAAAATCATCCTGTCTGACGGTAATGTCAAAGGTATTTTGGTGAATATCTTCGGCGGCATTATGCGCTGCGATATCATCGCAGATGGTGTTGTCTCTGCGGCCCGCGATTTGGGTCTGACAAAGCCACTTGTGGTGCGTCTTGAAGGCACAAATGTTGAAGAAGGTAAAAAAATCATGGCCGAATCAGGCCTAGCGATTATTCCTGCTGATAATCTAGCAGATGCGGCTGTTAAAATTGTTGCCGCTGTGAAAGGGGCATAAGACTATGTCAGTACTTGTAAATAACGATACCAAAGTCATCTGTCAGGGTTTCACAGGTGCGCAAGGCACGTTCCACTCTGAGCAAGCGATTGCTTATGGCACAAATATGGTTGGTGGTGTGACACCTGGTAAGGGTGGTCAGACGCATCTTGGTCTGCCTGTGTTTAACACAGTCGCCGAAGCGGTTGCTGAGACAGGCGCGAATGCCTCTGTCATCTATGTGCCGCCGCCCTTCGCCGCTGACTCGATCCTAGAAGCGATTACCGCTGGTATTGAGCTGATTGTCTGTATCACAGAAGGTATTCCTGTGATGGATATGGTGGCGGTTAAGCGCGCGCTAGCAGGCAGCAATAGCCGCCTTATCGGCCCGAATTGCCCTGGTATCATCACACCTGGTGAATGTAAGATTGGCATCATGCCTGGTCATATTCATAAGCCTGGTAAGATTGGTATCGTCTCACGTTCTGGTACTTTGACTTATGAAGCTGTGGCACAAACAACCGCCGCAGGTCTTGGCCAGTCAACATGTATCGGTATTGGTGGCGACCCTGTGAATGGCACGAATTTTATCGATTGCCTTGAGCTATTCTTGAATGATCCGCAAACAGAAGCGATTGTGATGATCGGTGAAATTGGCGGTTCTGCTGAAGAAGAAGCGGCTGAGTTCTATGCGAATCATCCAAATAAGAAGCCAATTGCTGGTTTCATCGCAGGTCAAACAGCGCCTCCTGGCAGACGTATGGGCCATGCTGGTGCGATTGTGGCAGGTGGTTCTGGTGCGGCATCTGATAAGATTGACGCAATGAACGCGGCTGGCTTTGTGATGGCAAAATCACCGGCTGATCTGGGTGATGCGATTCAAAAGGCGATTGCGTCTTTCGCATCATAAGCGGACGTATCATGCGCATCATGCATTTGCTTATGTCGAATTTGCGCATGATGAAACAATAAAGCATCTGATGGTTTGGTATGTTGTCTAAACTGGGATAATGTAATCATCAGATGCGATAATGGCGATGCCACTATCGGTCACTAGATATCAAATAGGTATGTTGGAACAAGCGAATGGATAGCACTCTTCTTTTCGGCACAAATGCCACCTTCATTGCTGAGATGCATGCGACATGGTCAAAAAATCCGAATGCGGTTGACCCTGAATGGGCGGCCTATTTTGCCACTCTTGGAGAGCTAACAGCTGAGGTTGAGACGCGTCCAAGCTGGGGCAAGGCACCCTCGCAAGTTGTGGGCGCGCATGATCCAGACGCCTCGATTAAGGCAGTGGCCAAAGGGATTGCCGGCAATCGTGATCTGATGGCGGGTGATGTGCGTTCTGCGACACTTGATTCTCTTCGCGCGATTATGCTTATCCGTGCCTATCGTATCAGAGGCCATCTATTGGCAAATTTGGATCCGCTTGGTCTGCAAGAAAAAGAAATTCATCCAGAGCTAGACCCTGCGACCTATGGCTTTGGGGAAGGCGATTATGATCGCCCGATTTTCATCAATTATGTGTTGGGCCAAGAGATTGCCACCCTATCTGAGATTTTGGATATTGTGCGCGAGACTTATTGTTCGACCATTGGTGTTGAATTTATGCATATCCAAGACCCGGCGCAAAAAGCCTGGGTGCAAGAGCGTATTGAGGC
>DBMZ01000174.1:5503-12198 GCA_002299005.1 Alphaproteobacteria bacterium UBA685
CATGCTGAGAATTTTGAGCAATTCCTGCATAAGAAATATATCGGCACAAAGCGTTTTGGTCTTGATGGCGGTGAAGCCATTGTGCCCGCGCTTGAGCAAATCTTAAAGCGCGGTGGGCAGATGGGCCTGAAAGAGGTTGTCGTCGGTATGGCGCACCGTGGCCGTTTGAATGTCTTGAATAATGTGATGGATAAGCCGTTCCGCGCCATTACATCTGAATTTTTGGGCAATCTTGCCAACCCCGAAGAAGCAGGTGGGTCTGGCGATGTGAAATATCACATGGGTGCCTCTTCAGACAGACAATTTGATGACAATGAAATCCATCTATCGCTGGCACCAAACCCATCGCATTTGGAAATTGTTGACCCTGTGGTTGTTGGGCGTGTGCGTGCCAAGCAACAACAGCAAAATGACGAAGAGCGCCGCGGTGTGCTTGGTATTTTGCTTCATGGTGATGCGGCCTTTGCTGGCCAAGGTGTTGTGGCAGAGACTTTTGCCTTCTCAGCGTTGCGTGGCTATCGTACGGGCGGTACCATCCATATCATCGTGAATAATCAGGTTGGTTTTACCACTAGCCCGCATTTCTCACGCTCATCACCCTATCCAACAGATGTTGCGAAAATGGTGATGGCACCGATTTTGCACGTCAATGGGGATGACGCAGAGGCAGTGGTTCATGCCGCGCGTATCGCGATTGAATTCCGCCAAACCTTTGGTGTGGATGTGGTGCTTGATGTGTTCTGTTACAGACGCTTTGGTCATAATGAGGGCGATGAGCCATCATTTACCCAGCCATTAATGTATAAGCAAATCGCGAATCAGCCCTCCACCAGAGAGATTTATGGTAACCGCCTTATCGAAGAAGGTGTGCTAACAGCTGATGCGGCGCAGGCGATTATTGATAATCACAATGCGCATTTGAATGAAGAGTTCGAAATTGGCGCGACCTATAAGCCGAATAAAGCTGATTGGCTTGAAGGGCAATGGTCAGGCTTTAAGACGGCATCAGGTGATGAGCGCCGTGGCCAAACAGATGTTGACCTAGCCGTCTTGCGCAAAATTGGCGAGACGATGACAGCTGTGCCAGACGATATGAAAATCCACAGCAAATTACAGCGTGTTGTTGATGGGCGTGCCAAAGCGATTACCTCTGGTGAGGGGATTGATTGGGCAACGGCGGAACATTTGGCCTTTGGGGCTTGTTTGCTAGAGGGCAATCCTGTGCGCCTATCTGGTCAGGATTCATGCCGTGGTACATTCAGCCAACGCCACGCGGTCTTTGTTGATCAAAATGATGAAAGACGCCATACGCCTTTGATGCATCTATCAGCAGATCAAGGCGCGTTTGAAGTGATAGATTCGCCGCTTTCAGAAGCATCAGTGATGGGCTTTGAATATGGGTTTGCACAAGCAGAGCCAAATGCTCTTGTGATGTGGGAAGCGCAATTTGGTGATTTCGCCAATGGCGCGCAAGTGGTGGTTGACCAATTTATCTCGTCTGGTGAGGCGAAATGGTTGCGTATGAACGGCCTTGTTCTGTTGCTACCACATGGCTATGAAGGCCAAGGCCCTGAGCATAGCTCGGCACGTCTTGAACGCTATCTGCAGCTTTGCGCCGAAGATAATATGCAGGTTGTGAATTGTTCAACACCTGCCAATTACTTCCATGTTCTGCGCCGCCAGCTTAATCGCGATTTCAGAAAGCCTTTGGTGGTGATGACGCCAAAATCATTGTTGCGTCATAAAAGCTGTATCTCACAGCTAGCTGATATGGGCCCTGGCACATCATTCCACCGTATTTTGGATGAGGCGAATAGCAGCATTAAGGATAAGGGCGTGAGCCGTGTCGTGCTGTGTTCTGGCAAGGTCTATTATGATTTGGAAGCCATGCGCACTGAGCATGAGCGCACAGATATAAAGATTGTGCGTGTTGAACAGCTCTATCCATTTGCCCGCAAGACGCTTGGCCGTATCTTGGCCAAGACGCCTTCGGCTGAGGTGGTATGGTGTCAGGAAGAGCCGCAAAATATGGGCGCTTGGCATTTTGTGCGTGATGATATCGAGGCCTCAATGGCGTTGGCCTCATCAGAGCATAGCAGACCAGCCTATGCAGGCAGAGCGGCCGCCGCATCACCTGCCACAGGGTCTGCCCAGCGTCACGCAAGAGAGCAAACAAATCTGTGCCAGCAAGCATTAGGCATTAAATAATTTAACGGTAAGATAAATAAACGCCTGTTGGAAATGCCAATTGGCGATACCAAAGAAAAGTAGGCTTAGGAAGGATTAAAATCATGGCGATTGAAATCAAAGTCCCTGTATTAGGTGAATCAGTTGTAGAAGCGACAATCGCACGTTGGATGAAAAAATCTGGCGATGCGGTGGCGGCTGATGAGCCTGTGGTAGAATTGGAAACAGATAAGGTCACTTTGGAAGTGCCCGCACCTGTTAATGGGACACTCACGGATATTATCGCCGCTGAAGGGGCGACGGTTGAAGTGGGCGCTTTGCTTGCGATGATGGATGAGGGCGCTGCGCCTGCGAAGCCTGCCGCTGCGGCAAAAGAAGAGGCAAAGCCAGCCGCATCTGCACCAGCCGCACCCGTGGCACCTGCACCTGCCGCGCCCGTGACAGCTTCGGCCGCACATCCGCTATCACCCGCTGTGCGCCGCTTGGTTGAAGAAAATAATCTGAACCCTGCCGCTATTCCTGCAACAGGCAAAGATGGCCGCCTAACAAAGGGTGATGTGCAAGATGCGATTGCCAAAGGTATCGGCAAAGCCGCACCTGCCGCCTCTGCCTCTGCCTCTGCGTCGGCACCTGTGGCCCCGCGTAAAGATGATGTGCGCGAAGAGCGTGTGCCGATGTCACGTTTGCGCCGTATGATCGCACAACGCTTGAAAGAAGCGCAAAATAACGCGGCGATGCTGACGACTTTCAATGAGGTTGATATGACCGAATTGATGAAGTTACGGTCAGAATATAAGGATGATTTTGAAAAGAATCATGGCGCGCGTTTGGGCTTTATGGGCCTATTTGTCAAAGCCTCTATTACCGCGCTTCGTGAATATCCAGCCGTAAATGCTGAGATTCATGGCCAAGATATCGTCTATAAGAATTTCTATAATGTGGGTGTCGCTGTTGGCACGCCGCAAGGTCTTGTTGTGCCCGTGCTAAAGGATGCGCAGGATATGAGCCTTGCCGATGTGGAAAAGACAATCACAGATTTCGGCATGCGCGCGCGTGATGGCAAGCTTGGCCCAGCTGATATGATGAACGGCACCTTTACCATCTCAAATGGCGGTGTTTATGGCTCATTAATGTCAACGCCGATTATCAACCCACCACAATCAGCGATTTTGGGTATGCATAAGATTCAAAAGCGCCCTGTTGCGGTTGGTGATAAGGTCGAAATTCGCCCGATGATGTATTTGGCGCTGTCTTATGATCACCGTATCATTGATGGTCGCGAAGCTGTGTCATTCTTGGTGCGTATTAAGGAATCTATCGAAGATCCACGCCGTCTATTGCTAGGAGTATAAGCGATGTCATCATTTGATTTGATTGTCATTGGCGCAGGCCCTGGCGGCTATGTGTCTGCTATTCGTGCCGCACAATTGGGGATGAAAGTCGCTTGTGTTGATAAGCGCACAACATTGGGTGGCACTTGTTTGAATGTCGGTTGTATTCCCTCAAAAGCGTTGCTGAATAGCTCTGAGAAATATAGCGAGGCGGCCAGCGGTCATCTTGATGATATGGGCATTTCTTTTGGCAAAGTCGCGCTTGATTTGCCAGCGATGATGGCCTCAAAAGATAAGATCGTCAAAACGCTGACAGGCGGCATTGATATGCTGTTTGCCAAGAATAAGGTCACGCGCCTCACAGGTACCGCACAGGTATCTGCCAAAGGTGAGGTGACGCTAACAGATGGCCCTGATAAGGGTGTCTATAAGACTGAGCGTGTTTTGATTGCCTCTGGCTCTGTGCCGACAAGCCTGCCGAATGTTGAGATTGATGAAGAAAAAATTGTCTCATCAACAGGCGCGCTGGCGCTTAATGAGGTGCCAAAGAAATTGGTCGTCATCGGCGCTGGTTATATTGGCCTTGAGATGGGCTGTGTCTGGAAGCGTCTTGGCGCTGAGGTTGAGGTGGTTGAGTTTTTGCCGCGTATCCTGCCTGGTATGGATAGTGAAGTGGCAACGAAATTTAAGTCACTGATGGAAAAGCAAGGCCTGTCATTCCAGCTTTCAACCGCTGTGAAAGCTGCCAAAAAGACAAAGAAGGGCGTCACGCTAACCGTCACAGATGCCGATGGTAGCAATGAGCGTGAAATCGCTTGTGATGTCGCGCTTGTATCTGTGGGCCGCAAGGCGGCAACCGAGGCTTTGGGTCTTGATACGCTTGGTGTCGCCCTATCGGAACGTGGCCAGATTTTGGTGGATGAAGATTTTGAAACCAATATCGAAGGCATTTTTGCCATTGGTGATGTGATTGAAGGCCCGATGCTTGCGCATAAGGCAGAAGAAGATGGTGTCGCCGCGGTTGAGATTATGGCAGGCATGGCAGGTCATGTGGATTATGATCATGTCCCTGGCATCGTCTATACAAGCCCTGAGGTCGCAACGCTTGGGATGACGGAAGAGGCGCTAAAAGACGCTGGTATTGAGTATAATAAGGGCAGCTTCCCTTTCCTTGCCAATAGCCGTGCCAAAGCAACAGGCAACACAGATGGCTTTGTGAAGATGCTTGCTTGTGCCAAGACGGATAAGGTTTTGGGTGTCCATATCATCGGCCATGAGGCAGGGACGCTTATTCATGAATGTGCCACGGCGATGGCCTTTGGTGCCTCATCAGAAGATATCGCACGCACATGCCACGGTCATCCAACGATGAATGAAGCGGTCAAAGAAGCGGCGCTTGCGGTTGATAAGCGCGCGATTCATATCTAGCATTTTGGCTGATTAAGATTTTGAACGGGGGTGCGTGTTATCATGCACCTCTTTTAAGCGCGCTGTATCAATATGGGTATAGCGCTGGGTGGTCGACAGGCTGGCATGGCCAAGCAATTGTTGGATAGCCCGCAAATCCCCCCCACCTGATAATAATGATGTCGCAAAAGCATGGCGCAAGGCGTGCGGTGTTGTATGGGCAGGCAAATTGGCGGCATGGCGCAAGGTCTCAACACATCTTTGCACCGCGCGCGGGCCAAGCGCATTGCCTCTGCTTGATAAAAATAACGGGGCGACAGGATCGCCCGCTATCGGCATGCCAGACGGCCGCGCTTCTAGATAGGCATTGACCGCGACAGGGATGATTGGCAAGAGGGGGACTTCGCGCATTTTGCCGCCCTTGCCTGTAAAGCGGAGCCATGCGCCAAGCGGCAAGTCAGCCGTTGTTAAAGACAGCGCTTCTGATAGGCGCAAGCCTGCGCCATAAAGCAAGAGCAAGATGGCATAATCACGCTGTTTCTGCCACGGATCGCCCTTTGCCTGTGCAAGGGCTGTGAGCATATTATTTGTTTGATCAGCCGAGAGGGCCTTTGGCAGGGGCGCGGCACTTTTGGGCGCTTTCATCCAGCTGAGATCAGGGATATCAGCCGCCTTATGACGCACGCCATAATGATAATAGGAGCGCAGCGTAGAGATACGACGTGCGATGGTGGTACGGGCAAGGCCGCGGGCCTGTAATTGGGCAAGATAGCGTCTGAACAACGCGCGTGTGGGCGGCAAGGCTGGTTGGCCTTCCTGTGCAAGAAAGCTGGTATAATCTTCTAAATCGCGTTGATAGGCGAGAAGCGTATTTTCAGGATAACGACGCTCTTGGGCAAGGAAGGCGAGCCAATCTTGGTGCCAATCCATCGCGGCTAATCCTGTCATCAGCCCGCCCTCATGCTAGCGTGTTTCGGTGATGGCACCTGTGATAGATGGTGCCTCGATAAGCGATAATAAACAGACCCCGACCATCTCTGATAGATGCAAGAGGAGCGCGCGGCCTTTGCCTTGCACAAAGCTGTCACCATCGCGCCCGCCCAATACCAATAAAGAGCCAGCAATAGGGGCTGGCAATTGATCAGGTAGACGCATCATGGCCACTGATTCTGCATTTGATTCGGCCTGTGAGTCTGCCTGCGAGTCTGCCTGTGTTTCTGCCTCTGATTCGGGCGCCATGTCATTTGGGCCATTCATCAGCGATAAGAGCGTTTTCTCTGGCGGGCCCATCTTGATGACCTCATCACCCATAAGCGTATCGATGACCGCCTTATCAAGCGTCAAAAAGCCAAGTGATTCGGCATCAGGGATAGCATCGCGCCGCGCCATGATGAGATGGGCGCTGGCTAGGCCAAAGATAAGGGGCAATTCTTCTTGCACCATTTGGGCAAAGCCCGTTAGCTCATTACAAGCAAGAAAGCCCAAGGTGGCGAGGTGTAATTCTTGCCAATGCAGCATATTTTCCGCCGCGACGGTCAGTAATGTCTGATTGGTCTTGGTCGCACGCCGTGCCTCTTGGCGCGCTTTTGAGGCGATTTTAGATGTCACATCGATCACATTCGGGCGCGATGTGACATCTGGAAATTGAAGGCCGCTGGCACGTAAAGCTGCCTGATGGGTCACAAGGAAATCAGGATGATCTGCCAAATAAGCGAGTATTTTTTTATCATCCATCATGTCTATTCATCTCGTGATTCGTCCTATTACGGT
>DBMZ01000174.1:12340-20629 GCA_002299005.1 Alphaproteobacteria bacterium UBA685
GGTATGGCCTATTATAGGATTGCCTATTACAGGATAGATTGCCCTGTCTTTTCCCAATCAGCCAAAAAGGCCTTAAGGCCGCTATCTGTTAGCGGGTGATGATACATCTTGTCCAAAATTGACGGCGGCAATGTCACAACATCCGCGCCCATCAAGGCCGCATCAACCACATGTTGCGGGCCTCTTGCTGAGGCGACAAGCACTTCTGTATCGAAATCATAATTATCATAGAGTGTGCAAATCTCTTGGATAAGGTTCATGCCATCTTGGCCCAAATCATCCAAGCGACCCACGAAAGGTGAGATGAAAGACGCGCCTGCTTTGGCGGCAAGCAATGCTTGTGCGGCTGAGAAGCACAAGGTCACATTCACCATGATGCCTTGGTCTGATAATGTCTTACAGACTTTGAGACCATCCACCGTTAGCGGCACTTTTACGGCAACATTATCTGCCAAATCAGCAAGCTTTAGGCCTTCTTTTAGCATGGTGTCATAATCAGTGGCTGTGACTTCGGCGCTTACAGGGCCTGTGACTTCGGCGCAAATCTCTTTGATGGTCGCCAGAATGTCAGAGCTTGATTTCGCGATGAGTGACGGGTTTGTTGTTACCCCATCAACCATGCCAGTTGGCGCAAGGCGCTTAATTTCGGAAATGTCAGCTGTATCGAGGAAAATTTTCATAATCTATTGCCTTTGATGCTTGCGCCCATTGATGTTTGGCGATGAGCGACCCATTATTGATGGTCTTAGCGGTTGAATTTATTATATCAGAGGCTGGTATTTTGCTGTAACCTGCCCCCCATATGCTCGCTCAAAAATACGTTTCCTTAGGCAGCAAGGCAAGCCCAATCATCATGCAAGACAATAAGTCAGCCCCGAAATCAGAAAAACCAGCCACTGGCGCGCAGAATTCACAACGCCTTGGGGCAGATATATCTGAAATTGTGCAGGTCGCTGTGCCTTTGCCCGTTCGGCAAAAGGGCGCGCTTTGTTATGATTATGGGGTGCCAAAGGGGCTAAAGGTGACGGTTGGCACGATTGTTGAGGTGCCACTTGGCAAGCGGCATGTTTGGGGGCTGGTGCTGGCAGATGCGCCGTCTGGTGAGGTGCGCCTCGACAGGCTAAAGATGATTGCCTCTATCGCGGATTTACCGCCTCTTTCAGCCACGCATTTACAGTTTTTATCGCTGGTCTCTGATTGGACGATGGCACCTTTTGGGATGGTGATGCGGATGATGCTATCGACCCCCAAAGCGCATTTACCGCCGCCAACACGCGTGATTTATACCTATCCTGAGGCGATTCCCTCAACCGCTAACATCACGCCGAAAAGAGCGCGGGTGCTGGAATTTGTCCAAGAAGGCCATGCGATGGGCGGCCAAGATTTGGCGCGTCATACAGGCGTGTCTCCTGCGGTGATAAAGACGATGGCAGAGACAGGCCTGCTGAGGCGCCAAGAGATCGCCGCAGATGAGGGGCTGGCCTATTCTGATAAGGGCCCTGATGAGCGTGGTTTTGCGCTGGTTGATCTCTCAGATGAACAGCAACAAGCCGCCGATGAGATGGGCCGCTTTTTGGATAGGGGCTATTCAGCGCATCTGTTGGATGGTGTCACAGGCTCTGGCAAGACAGAGGTCTATTTTGCGCTGGTAGCGAAAATGATGGCGGCGCGTAAACAAGTGCTGATTCTGTTGCCAGAGATTGCGCTGACAGCCGCATGGCAAGCGCGTTTCGAAGCGCGGTTTGGCCTCAAGCCGCTTATCTGGCATAGCTCTGTTTCCGCCAGCAGGCGGCGGGCGCTATGGCGTGCTTGCTTGATGGGTGAGCCTGTGATTGTGGTCGGCGCACGCTCCGCCCTGTTCCTGCCATTTAGCAACCTTGCTTTGATCATCGTTGATGAAGAGCATGAAAATTCCTTTAAGCAAGAAGATATGGTGATCTATCAAGCGCGTGATATGGCGGTGATGCGGGGCCATATTGAAAAAATACCTGTGGTGATGGCAACCGCGACCCCGTCTCTTGAAACATGGGTGAATGCTGGCCAAGGGGCGCGCCAAGATACAGGCGATGGTGCGCGCTATCATCATTGGCGTCTGACGGCGCGCGCTGGGGCGGCCACGATGCCTGCGATTAAGATGATTGATTTGAAAAAAGACAGGCCACCTGCGGGGCGCTGGTTATCGGCTGAATTGGCAGAGGCGATAAAGACTTGCCTCGCAGATGGTAAGCAAGCCTTGCTGTTCCTAAATCGCCGCGGCTATGCGCCCTTGTCGATTTGTGAGGCGTGCGGCACCAAAGCCAAATGCACATCATGCGATTCGTGGCTTGTCACACACCGCTTGAGCGGCTCGCGCCAATGTCATCATTGCGGCTTCCGCCAGCCTTTGCGCAATCAATGCGATGAATGTGGCACGCAAGATCAAATGCGCGCTTATGGGCCGGGGGTTGAGCGTGTCGCAGAAGAGGTGGGCCAGCTTTTTGAAGAGGCGCGTATTTGCATCTTATCATCTGATACCGCCGCCAATCCTGCGGTCGCACAAGAGATGATTCGCTCTATTACCGATGGCGAGGTTGATATTGTCATCGGCACACAAATGGCGGCCAAGGGGCATCATTTTCCGCAATTAACGCTGGTCGGGATTGTGGATGCTGATTTTGGTTTGGCAGGCGGTGATTTGCGCGCGGCTGAACGCACCTATCAGATGCTATCACAAGCCTCTGGCAGGGCAGGGCGCGGGGCCGATGAAGGTGTTGCTTATTTGCAAAGCTATGAGCCAGATAATGCGGTTTTCAAGGCGCTATCTTCAGGAGACCGTGATGCGTTTCTTGATCTTGAGACAGATATGCGCCAAGCGGCAATGATGCCGCCTTTTGGCAGGCTAGCGGCGGTGATTCTCTCTGGTGAAAATGAGGCAGATGTTGAGGCACAAGCAAAGCGCCTTGGCGGATTGCGGCCCAATTACCGTGATGTGTCTATCTTTGGGCCAACGCCGGCGCCGATTGCGCGTATCAGGGGGCGGTATCGCATGCGGTTTTTGGTGCGGGCACCGCGCGCGGTTCATTTGCAAGAGATTTTGTCACAATGGCTTGATGATGTACGAATCCCTAGTCAAATCTATCTGCAAATTGATATTGATCCCTATAGTTTCATGTAAATTCGCAAAAAGCGGCGCATGCGGCACTTTGGACGCGCCTTCTTACTTGCCTTTCTGGCAGGGGTGTGATACTTCCCACATGCAAAATGAGGGACTTATGATGTGCCGCTTTTCTGACCGGCCTTGCCGGTGTGATACAGCTGACAATGATAAGCGCTCCGTTTTTGAGATATAAGCTGCGGTAAAGCTTTTTTGAGAGATGGTATTTCATCTCGCATAGCGAAGCTGGACGCAACCTTGCAATGAGGGATGGTACAAGTGAGCTCTGTTACAACAGGTCTGGCAGCCAGATATGCTGGCGCCCTTTATGATTTAGCCCATGATGCCAAGGCAGTGGATGCTGTTTTGAGCGATCTTGAGGCTCTTGGCACGTTAATTTCTGAAAATGCTGATTTGGCACGCCTTATCACATCGCCTGTTATTGGCCGCTCTGAGCAAATGAGCGCGATGACAGCGATTTTGGAAAAAGCTGGTGCCAACACATTAACAGTCAAATTTATCGGTGCAGTGGCAGATAATGGGCGTCTTTTCGCTCTGTCACGCATCACACAGAATTTCGTTGAGCTGGTCGCCAAAAAGCGCGGCCAAGTCTCAGCCGAAGTGGTATCAGCTGTGGCGCTTGATAAAGAGCGTCAAAAGCTGGTCGAACAAAGCGTTGCCAAAATTGCTGGTAGCGACAAATTATCTCTTTCGATGCGCGTTGACCCGTCCTTAATTGGCGGTCTTGTAGTGCGTATCGGCTCTCGTATGATTGATACGTCGATCAAAACAAAACTAAACCGGCTTGAAGCCGCTATGAAGGGTGTTGCGTGATGGATATCCGTGCAGCTGAGATTTCTGCGATTCTCAAGGATCAAATTGCTAACTTCGGTTCAGAAGCTGAAGTAGCCGAAGTGGGTCGTGTACTATCTGTTGGGGATGGTATCGCTCGTGTCTATGGTCTGGACAATGTTCAGGCTGGTGAAATGGTCGAATTCGACGGTGGCGTCAAAGGGATGGCACTGAACCTTGAATCAGATAATGTTGGTATCGTTATCTTCGGGGATGACCGTGGCATTAGAGAAGGCGATGTTGTACGTCGTACGGCCTCTATTGTGGATACGCCAGTTGGTAAGGGCTTGCTAGGCCGCGTTGTTGACGCGCTAGGTAACCCAATTGACGGCAAAGGCCCGCTTGAAGACGTCAACCGCACACGTGTTGAAGTCAAAGCGCCTGGCATTATGCCTCGCCAATCAGTGCATGAGCCAATGCAAACAGGCCTTAAGGCGATTGATAGCCTTATCCCTGTTGGTCGTGGCCAGCGTGAATTGATTATTGGTGACCGCCAAACAGGTAAAACAGCGATTGCTATCGATGCGTTCATTAACCAAAAAGCAACAAATGATGCCGCTGGTGATGATGCGTCAAAGAAGCTTTTCTGTATCTTTGTTGCGGTTGGCCAAAAGCGTTCAACCGTTGCACAGATTGTGCGCACGCTAGAAGAAAACGGCGCGATGGAATATTCAATTGTTGTGGCCGCCACAGCATCTGATCCAGCACCGATGCAGTTCTTGGCACCATTTACAGCCGCTGCGATGGGCGAATATTTCCGTGATAACGGCATGCACGCGCTTGTGGTTTATGATGATCTCTCAAAGCAAGCTGTGGCTTATCGTCAGATGTCATTGCTTCTTCGTCGTCCTCCAGGGCGTGAAGCGTATCCTGGTGACGTATTCTTCTTGCACTCACGCCTTCTTGAGCGTGCGGCGAAATTGAATGCGGATAATGGTTCAGGGTCTCTTACCGCTTTGCCAGTGATTGAAACACAGGCAGGTGACTTGTCTGCTTATATTCCAACAAATGTGATTTCAATCACAGATGGCCAGATCTTCCTGGAAACGGAATTGTTCTATAAGGGTATTCGCCCGGCTGTGAACGTTGGTCTGTCAGTGTCTCGTGTGGGTTCAGCCGCGCAGATTAAAGCGATGAAGCAGGTTGCTGGTTCTATCAAGCTTGAATTGGCGCAATATCGTGAAATGGCTGCGTTTGCGCAGTTCGCTTCAGACATGGATGCCTCAACACGCCAGCTCCTAGAGCGCGGTGCGCGTTTGACTGAATTGTTGAAGCAACCACAATATTCACCTTTGACTGTTGAAGAGCAGGTTGTTGTTATCTTCGCCGGTGTGAAGGGCTATTTGGATGCGTATCCAGTATCTGATGTTGGTCGTTTCGAAGCTGGTCTGATGGAACATATCCATAGCGCAGGCAAGGATATCTTGAAGACAATCCGTGAAGAGCAAAAGCTCTCTGACGAAACAGAAGCGAAATTGCGTGCTGAAATCGAAACTTTTGCAAAGTCATTTGCATAAAGCTTTTGGTGAACGTAGCAATCAGATAGGGCTGGAGACAACTCGATGCCAAATTTGAAGGATCTAAAGACGCGTATTGATAGCGTCAAATCCACGCAGAAAATCACATCTGCCATGAAGCTCGTCGCGGCCGCAAAGCTGCGTCGTGCAGAAGAGGTCGCGCAAGCCTCACGTCCTTATTCAACAAGAATGAATGACGTCATAGGCTCGCTCGCCTCTAAGGCTGATGCGTCATCTGCCCCAGCCTTATTGGTTGGTCGCCCAGATGCCAAAACACATTTGCTTGTCATTATCTCATCGGATAAGGGTCTTTGTGGTGGCTTTAACGCCTTTATCACAAGAGCTGCACGCAAGATTATCGCTGAAAAAGAAGCCGCTGGCGAAAAGATTATGGTCTATGTTGTAGGCCGTAAGTCAGGGGATGCTTTGGGCGGGGAAATCGCTGATAAGACATTCGCACGTGTTGAAGGCATTCAAGGCAAAGCCGTCTTTGGCGATGCTGAAGATATTGCTAGCAAGATTATTGAAGGCTTTGAGGCTGGCACCTTTGATGGTGTCTCAATGCTGTTCAATAAATTTGTCAACGTCATCAAGCAAGATGTCACGCACACATCACTCATCCCTGCCGAGGTTGGCGCGGTTGACGAAGATGAGGCGCCAACAGGCTTGCAGGCATCATATGAATATGAGCCAGATGAAGAAGAGATTTTGAAAGCTTTATTGCCACGCAATCTAGCCACACAGCTCTTCAGTGCTTTGCTTGAATCTTCTGCCTCTGAATTGGCGGCAAGAATGACAGCGATGGATAATGCAACACGTAATGCGGGTGATATGATTGACCGCCTTACACTTGTCTATAACAGAACCCGTCAGGCGAACATCACCAAGGAATTGATTGAAATCATTTCTGGTGCTGAAGCGCTCTAACGTAACGTAATTTTTAAAAGAAGCCCGGAGTAAAAAACCCATGGCACATGCAGTTGGAAAAATTTCTCAGGTCATCGGCGCGGTTGTCGATGTGGAATTTGAAGGGACTATCCCTGATATTTTGAACGCGATTGAAGTAGACAATAATGGCAACCGCCTAGTCTTGGAAGTGGCACAGCATTTGGGCGAATCAACTGTTCGCACAATCGCAATGGACTCAACTGAAGGTTTGGTTCGTGGCACAGAAGCCAAAGACACAGGCGCGCCTATCACAGTGCCAGTTGGCCCTGAGACACTTGGTCGTATCTTGAACGTTATCGGTGAGCCTGTTGATGAAGGCGCACCTGTTAAGGCCAAGACACATTTCCCTATTCACCGTCCAGCACCTGCCTATGTAGACCAGTCTACAGAATCAGAAATTCTTGTGACAGGCATTAAGGTTATTGACCTTCTCGCGCCTTACGCAAAGGGTGGTAAAATTGGTCTGTTCGGTGGTGCCGGTGTTGGTAAGACTGTGACAATCATGGAATTGATTAACAACATCGCGAAAGCGCACGGTGGTTATTCTGTGTTCGCCGGTGTTGGTGAGCGTACACGTGAAGGTAATGATTTGTACCATGAAATGGTTGAATCAGGCGTTATCAAGACAGATGGCGAAGGCTCTAAGGCCGCGCTTGTTTACGGTCAGATGAACGAGCCTCCAGGTGCGCGTGCCCGTGTGGCGCTAACAGGTTTGACTTTGGCGGAATATTTCCGTGACGAAGAAGGCCAGGACGTTTTGTTGTTCGTTGATAACATCTTCCGCTTTACACAAGCTGGCTCAGAAGTATCAGCCTTGCTTGGCCGTATCCCATCAGCGGTGGGTTACCAGCCAACATTGGCAACTGATATGGGTGCTTTGCAGGAACGTATTACGTCAACAAATAAGGGTTCTATCACATCTGTTCAGGCGATTTATGTCCCTGCCGATGACTTGACTGACCCGGCACCTGCGGCTTCATTTGCGCACTTGGATGCGACAACTGTTCTATCACGTCAGATTGCTGAATTGGGTATTTACCCTGCGGTTGACCCGCTTGATTCAACATCACGTATGCTAGACCCACGCATCATTGGTGAAGAGCATTATAATGTTGCGCGTTCTGTTCAGGAAGTCTTGCAGCAATATAAGGCCCTTCAGGATATCATCGCGATTTTGGGTATGGATGAGCTTTCAGAAGAAGATAAGTTGGTTGTGGCACGTGCCCGTAAGATCCAGCGCTTCCTATCTCAGCCATTCCACGTTGCTGAAGTCTTTACAGGTACACCTGGTGTGCTTGTGTCTTTGGACGACACAGTGACGGCGTTTAAAGATATTGTTGCCGGTAAATATGATCATCTGCCAGAAGCGGCTTTCTATATGGTTGGTACCATTCAAGAAGCTGAAGAAAAAGGCAAGAAGATGGCTGCGGAAGCTGCCTAATAATAGGCACTCTTCAATAGGAGTATTTAGCTATGGCTGAAACAACACAATTTGAACTTGTAACACCTGCCAGAGTGATGGTCTCTCAAGCTGTTGAGATGGTCACGGCACCGGGGTCTGAAGGTCAATTTGGTGTGCTTGCACGTCACGCGCCTGTGATTGCCAATTTGCAAATGGGCCGTGTCGATGTGTATGAAAATGGCCAAATCACATCAAGCTTTATGATCGATGGTGGTCTAGCCGATGTGACAGGCGAGAAAGTGGTTATCTTGGCACAGCGTGCAGAAGATTTAAACAAGGTCTCTGCCGATGAGCTAAAAGAGCGCGCTAAGTCAGCCTCTGATGCGGATGCCGCTTTCCTTACCGCTGTTGCTGAGGCAGTTGCGTAACGATAGCCA
>DBMZ01000034.1:0-257 GCA_002299005.1 Alphaproteobacteria bacterium UBA685
GGCTTATATTCAGCGCCAAGGGGCTGTGTCCAGCCGCGCTTTTTAAGGGCGGAGAAAAGTGCTTTATAATCGCTTGTGCCAGTATCAGGGGCGCCTCTATCGGGGGTGCCAGCAAATTGGACATGGCCGATAAGGGGCTGGTGGCGATCAAATTCAGCTAAGATATCCCCGCCTGATTTGACGACATGATAGCAATCAAACATCATGCGCAATTCACCGCGTCCAACCTTGTTGATAATCTGTGCAACATGGTCGGT
>DBMZ01000034.1:547-2583 GCA_002299005.1 Alphaproteobacteria bacterium UBA685
GCCATAGGCAAAAGCCTCATCAATGCTGGCTCTGGCTTCGGTGATTAATTCCGTCTGGGCGCAGAGGCCATTATGGGCGCCTTTGCGTGTGTTTAGGCTGATTAGCGGCAGGGCTGTTTGGTCAAGCGCGGTTTTGACATCTGCGGCTGGCACCTCATAGGGCCAATGCAATTCAACCGCCGCAAAGCCTGCCGCATGCGCCTCTGCTATCGCTTGGGGGAGGGGGAATTCGGTGAATAAAAAACCAAGATTGGCAGAATAGCTTGTCATATTCTTTGTGCCTTACAAAATGCGTGTCTTGATAGAGATGATAGTCTTGCCGAAGCTTTTTCGCCAACCTCTTTTCGTTACGCCTGTTCGGCCTATTTTTAGCATCGTGACAGGTTTATGGTAAGGGGTATGAGTGGCGGTATGGCACGAGCTGAGGTGAACATCATCTGGTTTAAACGTGATTTGCGCGTCCATGATCATCGCCCCCTCATCGCGGCAATCGAAGCTGGCAAGCCTGTTTTGCCGCTGTTTGTGATTGAGCCTGATTTTTGGGCATTACCGACAAGCTCGCGCCGTCATTGGCTGTTTGTGCGTGATTGCCTGATTGAATTACGCGCGCGGCTTTCCGCCTTGGGACAGAGCCTGATTGTGCGCATTGGCCCGATGCGCGATGTTCTGCAAGAATTGTCATCAGATTTTAAAATCAACGCTATCTTTGCGCATGAAGAAACAAGCCATGGCTGGAGCTATGCGCGTGATGAGGCGGTGCGTGATTATTGCTATCAGCAGGTGATTGCCCTTCATGAATTCCCTGCCAATGGCGTAGCGCGGCGTTTTTTCAACCGTGATAAATGGGCGGCAATGCGGCAAAAGCGGATGGCAGAGACGCGCGCGATTGCCCCTGATGATGGGGCGTTGTCACATGATTTGGCACCGCTAGCATCACTTGATATCGGCGCTATTCCAGCGCGTGAGGAGGCGCTGTTTGGGGCGCCTTTGGTAGAGGGGGATATCACGCAAGAAGGTGGCAGGCAGGCGGCGATTCATTTGCTTCGGTCATTCCTGACAGACCGCTCTTCTGCCTATGTGGCCAATCTTGCCTCGCCTAGCAAGGCGCAGACAAGCTGTCTTCGCCTATCGCCGCATTTGGTCTGGGGGACGATGTCATCGCGTGAGGTCCAGCAGACGATCCGCAATTATGTGAAGACTGCCAAAACGCCGCTTAGCAAGAGCAAGGCACGCTCTTTGAATGCGGTGTTATCGCGCCTGTCTTGGCGCTGTCATTTTATGCAAAAGCTGGAAGATCAGCCTGAGATTGAATTTGCGAATATGCACCCTCTTTATGATGGGCTGAGGGAAAAAGAGGCGGCTGATGATGAGGGGGCGGCGGTGCATGCGCGCTTTGCCGCTTGGGCAGAGGGGCGCACAGGTTATCCCTTGGTGGATGCGTGCATGCGATCTTTGACTGTCACAGGCTGGTTACCTTTTCGGATGCGCGCGATGTTGGTGAGTTTTGCGAGCTATCATCTCTGGCTAGATTGGCGCATGACGGCCCCGCATTTAGCGCGGCTTTTCACCGATTTTGAAGCTGGCATTCATTATAGCCAATTTCAGATGCAATCAGGTGTTACGGGCATTAATACCATCCGCATTTATAACCCTGTGAAGCAGTCTTATGAGCATGACCCGGCAGGTGTTTTCATCCGGCGCTGGTGTCCAGAGCTGGCGGGGGTGAGCGCGCAATGGCTACATGAGCCGCGGTTGATGCCGCCTATGGAGGGGATGGCGCAGTCTTTTGAGATAGGCCGTGATTACCCCTTGCCAATTGTTGAGAATGAGGTCGCAATGCGGGCCGCGAAGGATAAGATCTTTGCGATACGCAACCAGCCCGAATTCAAAAAATTCGCCGGCCAAATCTATCAGAAGATGGGCTCACGAAAAAAGATTGGCAAGAGACCCAAAAAGACCGCCGCCACCAAGCAGATGAAGCTGTTGTGAGGGCTATAAGGCAGTCTTAAATAGCTTTGTCAGCCAGTCTTTGAAGG
>DBMZ01000034.1:2776-4303 GCA_002299005.1 Alphaproteobacteria bacterium UBA685
GGTTAGCAGGCTCGCATCTGTGGCTTTGAATTTACCAAACCCTTTGACCTGATGATCATCAAAAAGCATGGCGCGCTTTGGGGCGATAAAGATGGTGTTCAGCTTTGGCCAGTCACCGATGGCGTGCGGGTGGGCGGCATAGGCGGGGTATTTATCCTGAAACCATGTGCCTGTTGAATTGATGCGGACTTTTTCCTCAACAAATAGCCAGCCAAAAATGCGGTGATGCTCTTGTGCGGCCTTCTTAAAAGTAAGGCTATCTTCATTTGTGCCCGCTATTTGCGCTCATTATACGGCTATGGCTGATTCCCGTAAGATTTCGTTTCTGCCTATTTTTGTGTGTTTAGTATATTTTTCTGCCGTAGCTCTTTAAAAGAGATTATATTTCTTTTCTCTCGAAAATACTGCTGACTTTATAGAAAAATTTTATCATAAGCTTATCTCTGATATTCAAACGCCCTTGGTGATAGTGAGGGGCAAAAAGACATGCTTTAAGGAGATAGCAATGCGATTTGGTAAGGTTTTTCTAGCTGGCATAGCGCTTGCGCTAACAGCTTTTAGTGCATCGGCACAGCCATTGGTCGACACGAATTGGGTGCGTGATAATCTGGCATCTGACAAGATTGTGTTCATCGATTTACGCAATAAAATTGACGGTGGTAATTACGAGACATGGCTAGAAGGTCATGTGCCGGGCTCTGTTCATTCTGATTATTTGCAGGCCGGTTGGCGTGTTGGCCGTGATGATGTTGTCGGGCTATTGCCAACCGCATCAGACTTTTCGGCCCTTGCGCAACGATTGGGTGTATCAGCCGACAGTCACGTCGTGCTAATCCCGGCAGGCGTTAGCTCAACTGATTTTGGGTCGGCCGCGCGCGCCTATTGGACATTCAAAGTATTTGGCCATGAAAGCGTCTCTATCCTTGATGGCGGCTATGCAAAATGGGCAAGTGATTTTCCGGGCAACATCGAAAAAGGCGCAGGGCTTGCACCGAATAAGGGCAATTTCATCGCGCGTTTTGATGATGAGGCCTATATTTCAACAACGGGCGTGAAGGCGGTTATTGATGGCGGCCAGGCTGTGTTGCTTGATGCGCGTACAGAAGAGCAATATATCGGCAAGGCAAAGCATAATAAAGCCTTGCAAGCAGGTCACATCCCAGGGGCCGTTCTACAGTCGCAAGCAGATGCCTATAACCCGGCAACAAACCAGCTAAAGACCACTGGTGAATTGGCAAAAATCTATGCCTCTATCGATGATGCGCCGATCATTAGCTATTGCAACACAGGCCATTGGGCGGCGACAAATTGGTTTGTCCTGTCAGAAGTTTTGGGCCGCAAAGAGGTCAAGCTCTATGATGGGTCAATGGTGGAATGGACAGCCAATAGCCAAAACCCGCTCGGTACGCAAAGCAATATGGATAAGATTAAAGGCTTGTTCAAATCTATCACCGGAAGCTAGGCTGATAGGTCTTTGAGACCGTAGTTTATATAAATGTTTAGCTGGGCAATCTTATGAATGGTTGC
>DBMZ01000034.1:4557-8349 GCA_002299005.1 Alphaproteobacteria bacterium UBA685
GCGCCAACAGCCCGCCAAGAGCGACAAAGAATTCGGGCTGTTATTCGTTCTTGCCGCCATTTGGCTTGTCTTTGCCGGGCTGATAGCGGTTGATACAGGCCTTCATGGCGCGTTATTGCTGGCCCTTGGTACAGCGCTTGGCGGGGTGTTTTTATTTGCGCAATATGGCTTTGCGTCTGTGTGGCGACGGGCGCTTGAGACAGGCTCTTTGATGGGGCTTGCGGGGCATTTTTGGCTCGCCGGTCTATGTGCGTTGGTGTTCTTGGCCGCCCCTGTCTTTGGCCTGCAAGCCCAGCCAACATTGGCGCCTGTATCGCTCTCTGTGGTTATCGGCGCCTTTATATTTGGCATCGGCATGCAGCTTGCCAATGGGTGCGGGTCGGGCGTGTTGTTTCATTTTGGTGGGGGGTCTGGGCGTATGCTCTTTGCCTTGCCAGCCTTTATCGTGGGCTCCGTGCTTGGCTCTTTATTGGTGCCATCGGCGCTATCGTGGGGCTCGCTTGGGCAAATCGCGATTGCTGGTGGTCTCTCAGATTTGGTGCGCTGGCTGATAAATCTGGCCATCTTATTTGGCCTCAGCGCGGGTTTGCTTATCATCGCGCGCAGGCGTGGTGAGGTCTTTAATAAGGGCCTGTTTGGGGCCAGTATCCTTATTGCGATTTTATGTTGGGCGGTATTTTTGCAGTCTGGCCATCCATGGGGCGTCACCTTTGGCTATACTTTATGGGGCGCAAAATTGGCGCAATCTGTTGGTGTGCCAATGGCTGATTTCGCCTTTTGGCAATGGGCAGGCCCAGAGCAGGCCTTGCGTCATTCGGTGCTTGCCAATACCAGCTCTGTGATGAATATCGGCATGATTATTGGCGCCGCATCGCTTGCGTGCCTATCGGGTGGTATGCGCAAACAGACATTTCCGCCGCGCGCACAGATCCTAGCCGCCGTGCTTGGGGGGCTGATTATGGGGGTTGGTGCGCGCCTGTCATTCGGGTGTAATATCGGCGCATTTTTGGCAGGCACAGCGTCTGGCAGTCTGCATGGTTGGCTGTGGTTTATCATGGCGATGGGCGGCAGTTGGGTCGGCATTAAGCTGCGCCCATCTTTTGGTTTTAAGTAAGGGGGGGATTGCTATGAGTATCGATACATCAAACGTCTCATCAGCCAAAAAATGGTTTGTTTGCGCGTTATTAGCGGTCACATTTTTGGCCCTAGCAGATCATCTGACGAGCCCTGCCAGCTATGCAATAGCCAGCCAGAGCGGCGGCGGCAATAGCTGTGCTCCCTGCGGCGCCCCCTGCACACTAACAGAATAGCGCGCTAGATAGCGTCTTCTGCGAGCGCGTCTATGATAGGGCAGTTAGGCCTCTCATCCCCATGACAAGCAGAGGCAAGGGCGCTGAGCTGGTCCCGCAAAGCTTGAAGCTCTGACAATTTAGTATCTATTTGGGCAATTCTGTCTAATGTGAGCGCCTTCACTTCTTTGCTTGAGCGGCCTGTATTTTCGTAAAGCGATAACAGCTCTCTGCAATCATCCAAGCTGAAATCAAATTTGCGAGCTTTGGCTAAAAACTGAAGTTTGGCTAGGTCAGAGTCTGAAAAATCCCGGTAGCCCGTATGGCTATCAATGAGTGGTTTGATAATGCCGACATCACTGTAATATCTGACAGTTTTGACCGTTAGGCCTGATAATGTCGCCGCTTTGCCGATATTCATTTTATCCTTGCCTCTCCTGTTAGGGGAGAGTTTATAGTGAATATCATAGGAGATCAAATATGACAGCTTTAACTCTTAATCTTGCCATTAATTGGCGCTGTAAGCACACATGGCGATCAGCGTCTTACAATACATCATGGTGCTTGCTTGGTTGTGCTATCGGTGATTTAGGAACGATTGCTTACTTTCAATTTATGGGCATAGCTTGGCCTGTTTGGGCAATTATGAGTTTGGCCATTTTTAATGGCTTAATGACATCCATCTGTCTTGAAACCATCATTCTATCGAGACAGATGGCGTTCAGGCTAGCGTTTAAGACGGCTATTGGCATGTCTTTGATTTCTATGATTGCGATGGAAGTTGCCATGAATGTCACGGACGTTATGCTGACAGGCGGCGCTATTCTTACATGGTGGGTGATACCCATTATGTTGGTAGCTGGTTTCGTTACGCCCCTGCCTTATAATTATTGGCGCCTGAAAGCACTTGGCAAGGCCTGTCATTGAAGAAAAAATTTGGCGCACCTTGCGAGATTCGAACTCACGACCTCTGCCTTCGGGGGGCAGCGCACCGCTTAGCTGGTTTGATTAGACGTCTCTAAACTCATTGAAACATAACATTATGATTGGCAGTGATGAAGCGCATTATTCTGCATGATGCAGATTTGCTGGCGCATTGGAGCATGAGTGGAGCAAATTTGTCGTAAGGGGCTTTGTTATGTAAAGATTGATCACGGTTAGAATTTCTGATTATCTTGAAACTCAAGTTTTACTATTCCTATCGATTTATGTTTCACGGAGAAACACATGAAGAAAATTTTAAAAACAATGGGCATTGTCGGCGCATTAGGCTTTGCAGTATCCGCAGCACATGCTGATACCTTGCGCGTTAGTGCATGGGGTGGTTTCTTTGAAGAAACACTGGCCGCTGAGGTCTATCCAGGCTTTACCGAAGCGACGGGCATCAAGGTAGAGTCAATCGCACAGCCAGAAGACAGCACTTGGATGACACAGATTGCCAATGCAGCACGTGCAAACAAAGCGCCAACTGATGTTGCTCTTGTGACAGACAGCGTTGTTATCCGTGGTAATAATATGGGCCTTTGGGCAGACCTTAACCCAACGTCGATGCCAAACTTATCTGGCCTTCTTGCGAATAAGACAATCGCCGGTGACACAGGTATAACTGGTGCTGGTGCATTAGGCTTCTTTGTGACGCTCGTTACAAATACGGATAATGAGCCAAACACACCAACAAGCTGGGAAGAGCTTTGGACACGTGATTGGAATAACAAACTGGCCATGAATGTTGTGCCGCAATCAGGCATTATTGAGATCACAGCAAAGACATTTTTCGATGGTGCTGAAACCATGAAAACTGAAGAAGGCCTTCAGAAGATTATCGATAAAATCGGTGAGCTGAAGGGTAAAACAACTCTTTGGTACAGAGACGAAGGTCAGTTCCAGCAGGGTATCGAAGATGGCACATATAACGCTGGCATGTATTACCACGACGTTGCTATGCTTTCTGTCTGGGATGGCAAGCCTATAGCAACGACTTTCCCAAAAGAAGGCGGGGTTGCTGTTGACGCTTTTTGGTCTGTTCCCGCTAAGTCTGATATGAAAGATGAAGCACAGCAGTTCATCAATTATATGGCTCAGCCTGAGGTGCAGGAAAAAATGGCTCTGGCCATGGGCATTTTCCCACTTGTTCCCCGCAGCAGCATGAATTTGAGTGATGAAGATTTTGCCGCTGTTGGTAGTGAAATTGACCCAATTATTCCGCAAACAGCTTTGTTCCTAAAGCATCAGGAATTTATTGAAGAAGCTTTCGCGAATATGGTTGCTGAATAAAGACTATTTCATTGGCTAGACTTATGGCTTGATGCATAGTGATGTGCATCAAGCTTTTTTTATGACGAGATTACAATATGTCAGCTCTTACCATTCAGGGTGTTCAAAAATCGTTCGGGGACACTGTCGCGTTATCGGATATCAATTTGGATATTCAATCGGGTGAGTTTATTTGTCTTCTTGGCGCATCTGGTTGCGGAAAAACCACGCTGCTCAGGCAACTTGCTGG
>DBMZ01000034.1:8607-10897 GCA_002299005.1 Alphaproteobacteria bacterium UBA685
GCGTCTTAAGCGTTCACAGGAATTGCTTGAACTTGTTGGGTTAAAGGATTTAGGCAAGCGGCGTGTAAGCCAGCTTTCTGGTGGGCAGCGTCAGCGTGTTGCCATCGCGCGAGCACTCGCAACCAATCCCCGTTTATTTTTGATGGATGAGCCTTTTAGTGCGCTTGATGCGGGCCTGCGCGAACATCTGCAACTCGAGATAAAAAAGCTTCAGCGATCTTTGGGGATCACAACAATTTTTGTAACCCACGATCAACGTGAAGCGATGGCGCTGGCAGATCGCATCATTATTCTGAATGAGGGTACAGTGGAGCAGGCGGGAACCCCTTCAGAGATTTATGCCCAGCCACAGACGGAATTTGTTGCTGAGTTTATTGGTGAAAATAATATCTTTGAGGTTAAAAGCCTTGATGGGAAGGTACATTATCAAGGAGAATTTATAGGCAAGCATAACCTCGCAGATGGTACGCATAAAATTGCGATCCGGCCTGAACATCTCACGCTTCATCCAAATGATTCAAGGACAGATGGCATTGTTGCAGAAGTAACATTGGTGCGCTCGCTGGGGGCGATGCTGGAAACTGAACTTAAATGTGGTGAGAAGATATTTGTCCATACAGCGCTGACCATGGATCAATCAGCAACGGCACAAATAGGGTCGACGTTAAAGATAAAATTAAACCTGAATAAACTTTGGGTGCTCCCGCAATGATGAGCCGATTTAACATTCATCTTTTGGGAGGGTATCCTGCCCTTTTGTTAGGTGTGTTTTTTATCGGGCCATTGGCACTGATGCTGGGGGTAAGTTTTTTTGAACGTGACCCAATGGCATTTTTTAATCCGGCCTTTCAATTTGAAAATTATGAAAAATTCACCTCAAAACGCATTGTTGTAACAACCATCAGGTCAATTACACAAGCAAGTGTTGCAGCAGCGCTGGTGTCTATGATTGCGTTCACGACTATCCTCATCGTCAGTGATTTAAGCCGTCGTTGGCAGACCTTCTGGATTGTCTTGATGCTGTCGTTACTTTGCTTAAGTGAAGTTATCATCGGGTTTGCTTGGGCCATTGTATTATCTGAACCTTCAGGGATACCAAAATTGCTTCATGCCATTGGGCTTTGGGATAATCCAAGATCATTGTCACCAAGTTTTTGGGCGGTACAAATAGGGCTAATAAATATCGGGTTTTCCGTGGTTGGGCTAATGATCTATCCGCAAGTGGCCGGGCGAGATAGGTCCATCGAAGAAGCGGCACAAACACTGGGTACGCCGCCCTTTAAGATGTTTTGGAAAGTGCTTCTGCCTAATTATGGGCCAACGCTTCTTATCGCCTTTTTAACAATGTTCGTTTATTTTCTTGGTGTTTATGTCATGCCTGTCATGTTGGGCACGCCCCAAGATTGGAACATGACAGTGCTTATCACTGATACAGCGATCCAGCAATTTAACTTGCCCCTAGGGGCGGCTTTATCTATCGGGATGATGGGGGTGAGCTTGCTGGCATTAAGCGTTGTTTGGGGTGTTAATCTCTGGAGGGCACGTTCATGAAAAATAGTTTTCAGCGTTTCGTTCTGTTCCTTGTAGGCGGCGGTTTGATCCTGCCCTTTATAATTGTGGGCGGGGTGAGTATCAATCCAGCATCGAATATTAATTTCCCCCCAAAGGGCTTAACGCTTGACTGGTATATGCAGCTGTTGGGCGAGTCACAATGGCTGATCCCTATGTGGAATTCCACAAAAATTGCCCTTGTCGCAGCTATCATTGCCACCAGCATTGCGGTGACAGCCAATTATTATCTATGGCATCAGAAATCGGCCTTTGCCAAAATGGTTGTTTCAGTCGGGGTTGCCCCGTTTTTATTGCCGCCTGTTATCCTCGCATTAGGGGCAAGTATCTTTTGGGCTTACACAGGTTTGTATGGCAACATTCTGGCGACAATGATCTCGCATGGCGTCTTTTTTGCACCCTTGCCCATGGTTGTTGTCGCGAGGGGATTTGCTGAATTATCACAAGAAGTGATTGAGGCAAGTGAAACCTTGGGGTCAACAGGATGGAAGACATTCAAAACCGTGATCTTCCCTCTCGTGATGCCTTATGTTGTTACGGGTTTTGCATTGGTTATGATCATCAGTTTTAATGAGTATCTGATCTCAAATATGGTGTCTGGATTTATTGTGGAAACGCTGCCAATCAAGATTTTTAATAACATCCGCAATGGGTATTCACCGATGCTTGCGGCAGCGTCTATCGGTTTTGTTGTCATCACATTTGGGGTATTATTTGTTGT
>DBMZ01000034.1:11096-12192 GCA_002299005.1 Alphaproteobacteria bacterium UBA685
CTCTTTGGGGCGACCTATCTTGGCACTGGCGGCGGTGGTGAGCTTGATGAAGGTATCGCTCTTATCGATGAAGCGCTGGCAGCAGGGAAGCGGTTTTATCTCGAACAATTAGAAGATGCGCCACAAGATAAGCTTGGTTGCACCCCATATTTCTTAGGTGCAATATCGCCCCTCACAGTCGAAGAAGAACAGGCTTATGACCACCTTCCCGAACCCGAAGGGCAAGCCATACAGAGAGTTTTTGAGAGGCTTGAAGAGTATCTTGGTCAAAAGATATACGGTTCGGTGGCTTGTGAGCTGGGCGGCTCGAACACAGCTGTAGCCTTTTTTGTTGCGGCAATGAATGACGCGGTTGTGCTTGATGCTGACCCTGCTGGTCGTGCGGTGCCAGAGATCACCCATTCAACATATTATCTCAATCAGCTTCCTGCTTCGCCTATTGTTGTTGGCAATGCCTTTGGTGAGATCATGCTGCTAGAAAACATTATTGATGATCAGCGTGCTGAGCATGTGGTTCGTTCACTTGCTATGGCGAGCCGTAATGACGTGGCTGCTATAGATCATGCACTGCCTATCGCTGAGCTTAAAGACGCTCTGATCCCTGGCACAATTAGTCTTTCTCTGAAGATCGGTAAAGCCTGTAAGGAGGCGATTGCCAAAGGAGAGGATACAGCAAAGTTGCTAGCAGATATTGGTGGCGGAAGCGTTGCATTTAGAGGTGAAGTGTCAGAGACATCTTGGCGTACGCAAGATGGGTTCACCTTTGGTGATTTTGCGCTTGTAGGACATGGTGAGTTTCAAAGCCAGCGCTATGACATTACGCTCAAAAATGAGAATATGGCGGCATGGCGTGATGGTGTGCTTGATATTGTGATCCCAGATTTAATTTGTGCGATTGATATAAAGACAGGGGCACCAGTCACAAATCCAAACACTCATATCGGTCAACAAATCGCCATTGTAAAGCTTCCTGCACCAGCACAATTCAAAACCCAAAAAGGACGGGAGATTTTTGGGCCAACTTATATCGGGCTTGAGGGCTAGCTGCGGTGACCGTGAGTGATATCGGGAAAAAATGGCGCACCCGGCGAGATTC
>DBMZ01000167.1:0-227 GCA_002299005.1 Alphaproteobacteria bacterium UBA685
TCTGCGACTTTGTTGGCGGTGGCAGATAATCTGCGCGAGATTCGCACCATCTGTCATTGCGGCAGTAAGGCAACGATGGTCGTGCGCCAAACCGAGGGCGGTGATGTTATCAGGGAAGGTGACCAAATTGAGATTGGCGGCAATGATAAATATGTATCGCTATGTCGCAAACATTGGTCTGAGGTGATGGGCCGCTAGGATAATAGTGGGATTATAAGGCTAAAAAA
>DBMZ01000167.1:347-2002 GCA_002299005.1 Alphaproteobacteria bacterium UBA685
AAAAAAAGGGACAGCGTTAAAACTGTCCCTTTGTTATTTTCGTGAAGCTAGATCTCTAGCGATATTCAGGGTTACGCTCAGCATCCTTTTCAGGACGTGCGATAGCCGCGATCATCGCTTCTAGTGAGACAGAGCCGATAGCTTTGCCATCTTCTGTGACGATAAGAGGCTTATTGTCATTCGCGTTACTGATTTGCAACGCTTCTTCAACCACCATTGTTTTTTCAACTTTGATGCCTGAGCGAGGCTTTTTGCTTTCCATAACAGAGCTAACTTCAAGCACTCTGGCGCGGTTAATGTCCTTAATAAAGTCGCGGACATAATCATCAGCTGGGTTCAGCACAATCTCTTGTGGTGAGCCTTGCTGGATAACCGCCCCATCACGCAGGATAGCAATATCATCACCAATGCGAAGCGCTTCATCCAAATCATGCGTGATGAAGATGATTGTCTTATGCAATTCACTTTGCAAATCAAGCAACACATCCTGCATATCAGTTCTGATAAGCGGATCAAGGGCTGAGAAAGCTTCATCCATAAGGAGGATTTCAGCATCTGTCGCGAGCGCTCTTGCCAAGCCAACACGCTGTTGCATGCCGCCTGAAAGCTGGGCTGGATAGTGATTTTCAAAACCAGCCAAGCCAACACGCTTTACCCAATAAGAGCTTTTCTCAATCGCCTCTGCTTTATCCATACCTTGGATGGTGAGACCATAGGCCGCGTTATCTTCAACGGTTCTATGCGGCAGAAGACCGAACTTTTGGAACACCATTGACGCTTTAAAGCGGCGGAATGCCAATAGCTCTTCTTCTGACATCGCAAGCACGTCTTCGCCGTCAATGATGATCTCACCAGCTGTTGGCTCAATCAGACGGTTAATGTGGCGGATCAAGGTTGATTTACCTGAGCCTGAAAGACCCATAATCACCTGAACGCCTCTGGCTTGGATGTCGATATTGACGTCCTTTAGCCCCAATACGTGCCCGTGAGTTTCAAGCAGATCTGCCTTTGACATGCCTGCTTGCGCTTCACCTAATACAGATTGAGGGTCTGAGCCGAAAATCTTATATAGGTTTTTAATCGATACTTTAATATCAGACACCATGGCCCCCTTCGCGATGCTTTTGCAAACGCTTACCATATTGTTGTGACACGCGGTCAAAGATGATTGCCAAGGCAACGATGGCCAAACCATTCATCAGGCCGAGCGCCAAATACTGGTTTGAAATCGCGCGAAGCACCGGTACGCCAAGGCCTTTCACACCAATCATTGATGCGATAACAACCATGGCCAATGCCATCATAATTGTCTGGTTTACACCCGCAAAGATGTTTGGCAGTGCCAGTGGCACCTGCACACCCCAAAGGCGCTGTTTGTAATTGGCGCCAAATGATGTGGCAGCTTCCATAACATCTGCGTCAACAAGACGAATGCCAAGATTTGTTAGGCGGACAATCGGCGGCAATGCATAAATACACACAGCCAATAGGCCAGGTACCTTACCAATACCAAGCAACATAACCACAGGGATAAGATACACAAATGACGGAATTGTCTGCATCACATCCAAGATAGGCGTGATCATTGACTGAATCCGGTCAGAGCGCGCCATCAAGATACCAAATGGGATGCCAACACCGATACAAACAATCGT
>DBMZ01000167.1:2227-3741 GCA_002299005.1 Alphaproteobacteria bacterium UBA685
CTACTAGCTTGATGTTGCGTGAGCCGACCCATGCTAGGGCGCCGACAACCAGCAAAATAATTGGCCAAGGTGTCGCAATTAGCAGCTTTTCAAACCAGACCATAAATTTAAGAAGTGGATAGAAGAAGGCTTCAAGCGCTTCACCATATTCTCTGGAAAACCCTTTGAAGCTCGCATCAATCGCTTTTTTAATATCACGAAGTGAGTTGCGGCCAAGAGATGGAAATTCGTCTAAGAAGTCCATTATCAGTTCCTACTCGTTTTAGTTAATAAAATGGGGTCAGCCAGTATCTGGCTAACCCCTAATTTCGCAATCAGAGCGGCTTATAGGCCTGCTTTGATTTTTGCAGCTGCGTCAGCTGATACCCATGATGACCATAGGTCTTCATGCTGCATCAAAAACTCGATCGCTGCGTCTTCGCCACCCGCCTGGTTGTCAGACATGTAAACCAACATGCCGTTCATGACTGGGCCAGGGAATACGCGCTTGCTCAAATAATCGATAGCAACGCCACCCTTTTGCTTGAACTCATCAGTGATAACTGTGCTAACAGCTGAATGTGTCCATGAAGATGCCTTTGGATTGGCACAATCTTGTTCTGACTTAACGATACAATTGTCCCAGTTATCTGAGCCAGCCCATTCGCCCATATCAGTTGGCACCATGCCGTATTTACCGATAAGTGCTGTTGGTGACCAGTAGTAACCAAGCCAGTTTTCGCCACGCTCAGCAGCTTTCGCCATTGAACCGTCTAGACCAGCAGCTGAGCCTGGATCGACCAGCAACCAGCCTTTTGCTTCCATGTCAAAACCACGGAACAGCTGTGCGTTTGCCAATTGGCAACCCCAACCAGCAGGACAGCCAACGAAGGCGCCTTTTGATGGATCTTCTGGGTGTGGGAACAGGTCAGGACGTGCCAAAAGCGCATCAATGTCTGCTACCAACTCAGGGTGCTTATCAGCGAATGTTGGTGTTACCCACCAGCCTTCACCAAGCTGTGTGATTGGGCCGTTATTGACCTTGTGCAAGCGACCTTCGCCGACAGCTGCTTCTAGTGGCACTGCAACAGCGTTTGTCCATAGCTCACCAGCTACATCTGGCTGGCCTTTTTCATTCATTGAAGCAAATGTTGTCATTGTGGCGCCAGGAATTAGCTCAACAGTACAGCCATAGCCTTCTTCAAGGATGAGCTTATCAACGTTTGCCATCAATTCAGCAGACGCCCAGTTCATCTCGGCTACTTGGATTTCACCACAATCAGCTTTTGCAGCATTTGACATTGTCATTGCAACGCCTACAGCCGCCAAGCCCATTAAATACTTTTTCATAATTTCCTCCCGTGGAACTTTTGTACTTAAATAAAGCAAGGAATTTTAAGAACGAAATGTTCTTTTTCCGACCATTAGTGTAAACATGTTTCGTACTCATAAGGCAACAGTGATTGGAAAAAAAATATTAGCCCTCACTTTGTATTTGATAATCACGCGCCGCGCGCCGTATCATTATGCGCGTT
>DBMZ01000167.1:3973-7577 GCA_002299005.1 Alphaproteobacteria bacterium UBA685
GCATAGCGTGGTCAATAGGTAAGGATTGGTTAGGAAAATGAGCGTTAACGCATTGATTTGCATTGATATTCAGAATGATTTTTGTCCAGGCGGCGCTTTGGCGGTCGCAGATGGGGATGCCATCATCGCACCAGTTAATCAGATGATAGCAGATGCCAAGGCGCGCGGTGATGCGATTGTCCTAACACAAGACTGGCACCCTGATGATCATGCCAGCTTTGCCGATAATCACGATGCGGCGACACCTTTCGACATCGTGGAAATGTTTTACGGCGCGCAAGTTTTATGGCCAAAACATTGTGTTCGTGGCAGTGCGGGTGCTTCATTTCATGCTAATTTAGACACTGATCATGCGGATCTTGTGATTCGTAAGGGCTTTCGTGCGGCGATTGATTCTTATTCAGCGTTTTTTGAGAATGATCAGACAACGCCAACAGGCCTGCATGGTTATTTGCAAGCGCGCGGTATCACCAAATTGATGATGGTCGGTCTTGCCACAGATTATTGCGTGGCCTTCTCAGCGCTTGATGGGGCGAAGTTGGGCTATGATGTGACGGTGGATTTAGGTGCCTGCCGTGCGATTGACCTTGAAGGCTCGCTCGCTAGGCAAATTGAGGCGATGCGCCAAGCTGGCATCACGCTTATCAACGGCTAATCCCTTATGTGAGAGCCCCCCCCTTATGAGAGGGTGCGGTCTATCGCTTTATGCCAGCCTGCTAATAGGGTGTCACGGTCATTTAGGGCCATTTGCGGGCTAAAGCTCTCATCTAATTGCCACATCTTGGCCATATCAGACAGGCTTGCGGCTTGCCCATCTTGCAACATGGCGAGCATTGCAACACCAAGCGCGGTTGTCTCTTGGACCACAGGCCTGTCGATGCGCTGTGCCAGAATATCTGACATAAATTGCATCAGCCAATTATTAGCAACCATACCGCCATCGACTTTGACGCCGTTCACTTGCATACCATCACCCTCGACAGCTTTTAGCAAATCATAGGTCTGATAGGCGACCGATTCGAGCGCGGCACGTGCGAAATGTGCAGGGCCTGTATCTCTGGTGATGCCATAGATAGCGCCTCTGGCATGCGGGGCCCAATGCGGCGCACCAAGGCCTGTCAGGGCTGGCACCATATAGACACCTTCATTTGATGATAGGCTCATCGCCATTGGCTCACTATCTTTGGCATGGTCCAGAATCTGGAGGCCATCGCGCAACCATTGGATAATCGCGCCTGAGATAAAGATAGAGCCTTCAAGGCCGAAGATTGTCTCGCCGCCAATTTGATAGGCGATGGTTGAAAGCAGCTTATGGCGTGAATGAAGACGCTTTGTGCCTGTATTGGCAAGCATGAAACAGCCTGTGCCATAGGTCGATTTAATGTCGCCTGCCTTAAAGCATGCTTGGCCAATGGTGGCGGCTTGCTGATCACCTGCGACACCCAAAATAGGCAAAGAGCGGCCAAGAAGTGAGGGGTCTGTATCGCCAAAATGGCTGGCGCAATCTTGCACCTCTGGCAGGATGGCGGCTGGCACATTGAAAATCGCGCAGAGATCGGCATCCCAGCAACCTTGCTCAATATTATAGAGATTTGTGCGGCTGGCATTGGTGGCGTCTGTGAGGTGCGCCTTGCCGCCTGTAAGGCGCCAGATTAAAAAGCTGTCTATCGTGCCAAAACATAGATCGCCTGCTTCTGCCTTGGCTCTGGCACCTTCAACATTATCGAGGATCCATGCCACTTTGGTCGCGCTAAAATACGGGTCGAGCAATAGACCAGAGGCGGCGGAGACACGCTCAAGATGGCCTTGTGCGGCGAGATCTTCGCAAATGCCAGCGGTGCGTCTATCTTGCCAGACAATCGCATTATAAATGGCCTCACCTGTGTGCCTGTCCCAGATTACGACCGTCTCACGTTGGTTCGTGATGCCGATACCCATGACAGGGGCGCCCATCTCATCAGCGCGTGCCATCATCGCGCGGCTCATCGCAAGGGTGCTTTGCCAGATATCCTCAGCACGGTGTTCCACCCAACCATCATTGGGGAAGATTTGCTCAAATTCTTGGTTTTGCTGTGCCAATGAGGTGCCAGATTGTGAAAACAAAATCGCACGTGAACTTGTCGTGCCTTGATCTATGGCTAGGATAGATTTAGAAGTTTTAGTCATAACAACCCTCAGCTTTTGGCATATCTGTCATTTTATCTTTACAGCTTGGTATCGAACCAAATTAGGATGGCTTTTTCAAGTAAAAGCAACAAGCAAATACAGACAACACCAGAGACGACAACAAAGACAACATAAAAGCAGTTAATTGATGACCCGCAAAATGACAAATGACCAGCCACACAAGACACCCAATAAATCGGGCAAGACTGAGGCGTGTGATGTGTTTATTATCGGGGGCGGGATTAATGGGTGCGGTATCGCGCGTGAGTTAGTAGGGCGCGGCTATGATGTGCAATTGGCTGAGATGCGTGATTTATCATCTGGCACCTCTTCTTGGTCAACAAAGCTCATCCATGGCGGTTTGCGCTATTTGGAATATTATGAATTTGGTCTTGTGCGCAAAGCTTTGCAAGAACGCGAAGTGCTGATGCGGATGGCGCCTCATCTTATTCATCCTTTGCGGTTTATCCTGCCGCATTTGCCTGATATGCGGCCTAAATGGCTGTTACGCGCGGGCTTGTTTTTATATGATTATTTGGGCCCGCGAAAAATTCTGCCAGCTTCCAAGTCGGTGAATTTGAAAAACGATATGACAGGCGAAGTGCTGGCAGACCATCTGATATCTGGGTTTGAATATTCAGATTGTATGGTCGATGATAACCGCCTGACGATCCTCAATGCCAGAGCGGCGGCGTCGCTTGGGGCAAAGATTATGCCGCACAATAAGGTGCTGTCGGCAAAGCAAGAGGCTGATGGCTGGCATATTGAGACCGAACAAGGGGCGGTGCGGGCAAAGCTGGTGATAAATGCGGGCGGGCCTTGGGCAGATGCTGTGCGTGATTTGCGTGAAGGCCAAAATCAAATGGGCCATAATCAAAAATCTATCAGGCTTGTGCGTGGCTCTCACATCATCACCAAATCGCTTTTTGACCATGATAAGGCGTATATTTTCCAGAATTCAGATGGCCGTATCTTGTTTGCTATCCCTTATTTAGGGGATTTTACGCTGATAGGCACCACCGATATTGACCATGATGACGCGCCTGATAATCCGCAGATTAGTGAGGCGGAAGTTGCCTATATTTGCCGTGAAGTCAGCGCCTATTTGCGCAAGGATATCACGCCAAAAGATGTGCTTCATACCTATTCAGGGGTGCGCCCGCTCTATGATGATGGCGCAGAAGATGCCAAGGCGGCGACCAGAGATTATGTGCTTGATTTTGAGGCAGGCACAAATAATCGCTGGCTGAATATTTTTGGCGGCAAGCTTACGACCTATCGCCAATTAGCCTTGCAAGTGGCAGATAAAATCGCGGCAGTGACGCCGCCGCCTAGCAATAGCAGGATTGGCACAAAGCCTCTGCCAGGGGGCGATATGCCTGCGGCTGATTTTGCGGCGTTTTTTGCGGCGCTTCAACATGCCCATCCAAAGGCTGAT
>DBMZ01000167.1:7665-15513 GCA_002299005.1 Alphaproteobacteria bacterium UBA685
GCCAAGCGGAAGTTGATTTCTTGCTTTCGCATGAATGGGCGCGTGATGTTGATGATATTTTGATGCGCCGCACCAAGCTTGGCTATTACGCAGATGATGAGATGCGTGACAAGCTTGGCGCCTATTTGGCACAAAAACGGGCCTAATCCGCCCCTAAATACAAGAGATAACGCTGATTTTGCTGGTCTTGTTGGCTTGTGGCTGATAGTAAGGGCGCAACAATCGTCAGATGCATGGATATCACAGCGTTAAGGCTGGAGATTCTTCACAAAAAAGCAGTGCTATGCTGGCGATATTTTTACTGACTTTATAAAGAGACCTTTTTATGTCCCAAGCGCTACGCAATATCGCTATTATCGCTCACGTTGATCATGGCAAGACCACCTTGATCGACTCCGTTATGAAGCAAAGCGGCATGTTCCGTTCTAACCAGCAAGTCGAAGAGCGCTTGATGGATTCAGGTGATTTGGAAAAAGAGCGTGGTATCACCATTCTTGCCAAGCCAACATCTGTTATGTGGGGCGAGACACGCGTGAATATCATCGACACGCCAGGCCACGCTGATTTTGGGGGTGAGGTTGAACGTGTTCTTGGGATGGCGGATGGCGTCATTTTGCTGACAGATGCCGCTGAAGGCCCGATGCCACAGACTAAATTCGTGCTAGGCAAGGCGCTAAAGCAAGGCCTGCGTCCGATTGTCATTATCAATAAGGTTGACCGTCCAGATGGCCGCCCTGAAGAGGTGGTTGATGAGGTCTTTGATTTGTTCGTCGCGCTTGATGCGAATGAAGACCAGCTTGATTTCCCTATTTTATATGCCTCAGGCCGTGATGGCTGGTGTGCGGCTTCTTTGGATGACCCGCGTGAGAATTTGGCGCCTTTGATGGATTTGGTTATCCGCCATGTGCCAACACCGCAAGTTGATAAGGATGCGCCTTTTGCGATGCTCTCAACTTTGCTTGATTCTGATCTCTATCTTGGCCGTTGCCTGACAGGGCGTGTGGTGCAAGGCACAGCGCGTGTGAATGAGCCTGTGCATGCGGTGAATCTTGAGGGCAAGGTTGTTGAGGCAGGCCGCCTGACAAAGCTTTTGCGCTTTGAGGGCACAGAGCGTGTGCCAGTAGATTCGGTTGAGGCAGGTGATATTGTTTGTATCGCTGGTTTGGCGGTCGCATCTGTGTCAGATACGATTGCCTCTAAGGAAGTCACAGAGCCGCTAAAATCGACACCGATTGACCCGCCAACCATGTCTGTGACTATCACCGTGAATGACTCGCCACTGGCGGGCCGTGAAGGTGCCAAGGTAACATCGACCCTGATAAGAGAGCGCTTGCTGGCTGAAGCTGAGGTGAATGTCGCGATTACTTTTGCTGAATCAGATGGTAAGGATGCGTTTGAAATTGGTGGCCGCGGTGAATTGCAACTAGGCGTTTTGATTGAAACAATGCGCCGTGAAGGGTTTGAGATGACGGTCTCTCGTCCGCGCGTTCTGTCGCGCAAGGATGAAAATGGCACATTACAAGAGCCTATTGAAGAAGTCACAATCGATGTGGATGAGGAATTTGCTTCAACTGTGATTGACGCGCTTAACCGCCGCAAGGGTGAGATGGTTGATATGCGCAGTGCAGGTGCTGGCAAGACACGTATTATGTTCCACGCCCCATCACGCGCGCTTATTGGTTATCAGTCACGCTTTTTGACCTCGACCAGAGGCACAGGCGTGATGAACCGCTTGTTCCATTCTTATGCCGACCATAAGGGCGCTATTCAAGGGCGTCATAATGGCGTGCTTGTCTCAAATGATGATGGCACGGCTGTGGCTTATGCGCTGTTTAACTTGCAAGAGCGCGGTGTGATGTTTGTGAACCCGCAAGATGCGGTCTATCAAGGCATGGTCATTGGCGAGAATTCACGCGAGAATGATTTGGATGTGAACGTGCTAAAGGGCAAGAAGCTGACGAATGTGCGTGCGTCTGGTACGGATGATGCGGTGGTGCTAACGCCGCCAAGACGGATGTCGCTTGAAGAGATGATGGCCTATATTAATGATGATGAATTGCTTGAGGTGACACCTGAATCACTTCGTCTGCGCAAGCGTTATCTGATACCGCATGAGCGCAAGAGAGCCGCTAGAGGCTAATATAAATAAAACCTATAATGAAAAAGGGGCCATCATCTGCCAACAAATGATAGCCCCTTTTTTATGTCTGATAGGCGATGTCCTTAATCAGGCATGCCCGCAGGCAGGCCGACATAAGCTGTCTTAACAGATGTGTAGAATTCAACAGCCGCTCTGCCTTGTTCGCGCACACCATGTGATGATGAGCCTCTGCCACCAAATGGCACGTGATAATCTGTGCCAGCTGTTGGCAGATTCACCATCACAACCCCTGTGGTCGCATTGCGGCGGAAATGATTGGCCCTAGCAAGAGAGCTTGTCATGATGCCAGCGGTCAGGCCAAATTCTGTGTCATTGGCAATCGTCAAGGCTTCCTCATAAGAGGCGGCTTTGATAAGGCATGTCATCGGGCCGAACATTTCCTCGCGGTTAACCGTCGCATGATTATCAAGGCCAGCCATCACAGCAGGTGCCATGAAAAAGCCATTGGTCGGCTGGTCAACAAGATGGCCACCCCAGAGGATCTCGCCGCCCTCATCCTTGGCGATTTGCAGATATTTCTGGTTAGACGCAAGCTGTGTCTCAGAGACGGCAGGGCCCATTGTGACCCCCTCAGCCAGCGCGTGACCAACAACGATATTTTGTGCCGCCGCAACAAGCTTTTCAGCAAATTCATCATAAATCTTATCATGCACGATAAGGCGTGATGAGGCTGTGCATTTTTGGCCCGTGCCACCAAAGGCACCGCCAGAGGCACAAGCCACAGCCAAATCCATATCGCAATCATCCATCACAATAAGCGGATTCTTTGAGCCCATTTCCATCTGAAGCTTGGTAAGGTTAGGCGCTGCCGCTGCTGCGATTGTGCGGCCTACATCAAGAGAGCCTGTAAAGGTAATCGCATCAATACCGCTATGGCGGGTTAGCGCATCACCAATTTCTGCGCCTGAGCCCATGACCAAATTAAACAGGCCTGCGGGCAAATCTTGCTTGGCGATAATCTCTGTTAAGGCAACCGCGCTGGCAGGCACCAAATTGGCAGGCTTCCAGATAACCGCATTACCAAAGGCAAGTGCAGGCGCGATTTTCCATACGGCGGTGGCGGTTGGGAAATTCCATGGTGAGATAATCGCCACCACGCCCACAGCTTCTCTGCGCACATCAATTTCGATATTCGGGCGCACAGAATCAGCATTCTCACCAAGCTGGCGCAATGTCTCTGCCGCATAATAGGTAAAGAATTGACCCGCGCGATAAACCTCGCCCTTGCCTTCTGCTATCGGTTTGCCTTCTTCTCTTGCCAGCAATGTGCCAAGTTCTTCGGCGCGTGCCATCAACTCATTACCAATCGCCATCAGCGCATTATAGCGTGTCTCTAGCCCAGATTTTGCCCAGATTTTTTGAGCCGCTCTCGCTGATGAGATAGCGTCTTCTAGATCTTGGCCGCTTGCTTGTGCGAAATGGCCGATAATGTCTGACGTATCTGACGGGTTAATATTCGCAATTTCGCTTGTGCCTTTGCGCCATGCGCCTGCAATGAAATTCTGTCCCATATGCCTACTCTTTCACATGATATAATTAAGATGGTGCACTGTTGCGGTATGATGGCCGCTTCGTCAACTAATTTTCCCCTTACTATTAAGCGCAGTTTAGGCTCTATGGCAAATAAAAGGGGCAATTTGCACACCCCATTAGCCGCCCATGATATGGCGTCTTGGCGGGTAGGGGCTTGACTTTTGCCCAGCCAGTCTTGATATCGGTCTTTTGATATTGATCATTCATGAAAGATAGTGGCATTTGGGCACAGATTATTTCGACCATAGTGAAGAGCCGCAACAAGCGATTGTTGTTCAGCCATCCGTGCGCCAATGGCGCATGCCACGTTCAGCAGATGTGATGCTAGAAGAAGCCATTGGGCTTGGTGAGGCGATTAGCCTTGATGTGGTGCATTCTGAAATCCTCTCTTTGCAAGCGCCCCATGCGCCGACCTTCCTGCGTTCAGGTCAGGTCGAGCATATTGGCGAGGTTGCGGCTGATTATGAAAATCCGCTGATTATCATCAATGCCGCCCTTAGCCCTGTGCAACAGCGTAATCTTGAAAATCGTCTGAAATCCAAGGTGATTGATAGAACCGCCTTAATTCTTGAGATTTTTGGCGCGCGGGCCTCAACACATGCGGGGCGCCTGCAAGTTGAATTAGCCGCGATGATGTTCCAGCGTTCGCGCCTTGTGCGATCTTGGACGCACCTTGAGCGGCAACGCGGCGGCGGCGGCTTTTTGGGCGGGCCAGGCGAGCGCCAGATTGAGCTTGATAGGCGCATGCTGATGGACCGTGTTGTGCGCATTAAGGCTGAGCTGAAAGATGTGCAACGCACCAGAGCCTTGCAACGCCAAAACCGCACCAGAAGTGAGACGCCGACCATCGCGCTTGTCGGCTATACCAATGCGGGCAAATCAACCTTGTTCAATGCGCTTACAGGGGCAGGGGTGCTGTCCAAGGATATGTTGTTTGCAACGCTAGACCCGACAATGCGGCAAACAGACCTGCCGTCAGGGCGGCAAATTGTGCTGGCAGATACGGTTGGTTTCATCAGCCAATTGCCAACCGAATTAATCGAGGCCTTCAAATCAACCTTGGAAGAGGTGGTGCAGGCAGATATTTTGCTTCATGTGCATGATGGCGCATCACCCTTGCTATTTGAAGAGGCGCAGGATGTGCGCGCGGTGCTGATGGATATTGGCATATCAGAAGAGCGGCTTGATAAAGAGCTTATCCATGTGATGAATAAATCTGATATTATGGGCGATGAATTGCTTGAGGCTATCAGCCATGAATTTGGTGATGGGGCAGGCTTTGGCAAAGATGGGGTGATTTATTGCTCAGCTCTCAAAGAGCAGGGCTTGGATGATGTGGTTGAGGCGATTGAGGCCATCTTATCGCAAGATAGCGCGATTATTGAGGTAAGCCTTACGCCCGCAGATGGCGCGGCAAGAGCGTGGCTTTATCAGCGCGGTGATGTGCAATCAGATCTGTTTGACGAGGCAGGCGCGCAAACATTATTCGTGCGCCTTGATGCCGCTGATAGTGCGCGGTTTGAAAAGCAATTCCCGCAAGTGCGCGTGATTGATTAATCAGAACAGGCCTAGTGCTTGTGCTCGTCATGATCGTCATGTTCGCTGTGACCGTTATGATGGCTGTGGTCATCTTGCGTCTTTTTGCCAGATAAAGAGATTGTGCCAGCGGTCAGCGTGATAGCGCCTGCTTGTTCAAATGTGAGGGTGATCTCATAGCTGTTATCTGTCTTAATCTGTTCAGACAGCCCCATAATCATCACATGTTCTGCGCCATTTTTAAGATCCACCATTTCACCAGCAGGGATAAGAAGGCCGCCTGTTATTTGGCGCATTTTCATCACATCGCCCTCTAGCTTCATTTCATGAATTTCCGCCTTTTTGGCAAAGGATACATGCGCGCCGATAAGCCTATCATCGCTGTTGCCATGATTGTGAATATGGCCATAGGCGGCGGTGGCGCCAGCATTTGGCGTGGTCGCGCGAATAACAAAATCACTTGCCATGATGCCGCTGTGATCAGGGGTATGTTTTTCATGATTGGCAGTGCCAGCAGAGGCAAAAGAGGCGCCAAAGATAACAGAGATAGCCAGAAGCAATGATGATAAGATTTTCATGATTTTGCCTTTTTTAAGCGAAACACTTTGTATCGGCACTATAATGGAATATGTAACTCTCATCAAAAGATAAGTTGGGATAGCGACAAAATGACTAAGACAATTTTGATCACTGGTTGTTCGTCAGGTATCGGGCTTGATAGCGCGATTACTTTGCATAAAAGAGGCTGGCAGGTATTTGCGACTTGCCGCAAAAAGGCTGATTGTGCGCGTCTTGAAAAAGAGCATGGGCTGACATCTTTTGTGATTGATTATGAAAAGCCAGAGACCATCAAAGCAGGTGTTAAGACAGCGCTTTCATTGGCCGAAGATGGCATTGATGTGCTTTTCAATAATGGCGCCTATGGGATTACGGGGGCAGGCGAGGATGTGTCTGCTGATGCGATGCGTGCGATTTTTGAGGCTAATTTTTTCGGTTGGCATGATCTCACCAGACAATTAATACCGCATATGCGCGCTCGGGGCGGCGGGCGTATTTTGCAAAATTCATCTATCCTTGGCTTTGCGGCGATGCGCTATCGGGGCGCCTATAATGCGACGAAATTTGCGATTGAAGGCCTGACAGATACGATGCGTATGGAGCTTAAAGGCTCAGGGGTTGCGATGATTCTCATCGAGCCTGGCCCTATCCGCACCAAAATCAGGGAAAATGCTTACTTTCAATTCAAAAAATGGATCACCGTCAAAGGCTCAGCGCATGAGGATTTTTATCATAAGACATTGATCCCGCGCCTTGCGATTGCCAACCCGAAAAAAGACACATTCGAATTAGGGCCAGAGGCGGTGACAAGGGCGGTTATTCATGCCGCAGAATCGCGCCGGCCACGCTTGCGCTATCGTGTGACATGGGCCACCAAATTGATGATGATCGTCAAACGTATCTTGCCAACAAGGCTGATGGATATGGTGGCACGTAATTTCTAAATTTTGCCATGATTCCAGATTATTTTTCTAAAATATATGCTAATATAGCATTATGTTTTTGTAAAAGAGGTCACCGAATCCATGATTTTTAGACAATTATTTGATCATGTCTCATCAACTTACACCTACCTGATTGCCAGCCGTAAGGGTGGTGAGGCGTTGCTTGTCGACCCTGTCTTTGAGAAGACAGATCGTTATTTGAAGCTTCTTGAAGAGCTTGATTTGCGCTTGGTCAAGGTGATTGACACGCATGTTCATGCTGACCATGTCACAGCGATGGGCGCGCTTCGTGACCATACAAATTGTGTCACAGTGATGGGTGAGCAAAGCCCGGTGGATGTTGTCTCTATGCGCGTCACAGATGGTGAGCGTGTGACCATTGAAGGTATTAATATGACCGCGCTTTATACGCCGGGCCATACGGATGACAGCTATTGTTTCCAGATGGATGATCGCATCTTTACAGGCGATACACTGCTTATCAGAGGCACGGGGCGCACGGACTTTCAAAATGGTGATGCGGGCGCGCAATATGACAGCCTATTTGGCCGCTTGCTATCATTGCCAGAGCAGACTTTGATCTATCCTGCGCATGATTATAAGGGCGATATGGTCTCTACGATTGGCGAGGAAAAAGCCTATAATCCGCGCCTGCAAGTCTCATCACGCGCCGCTTATATTGAGCTGATGAATAACCTTAATTTGCCTAATCCAAAGATGATGGATGTGGCAGTGCCTGAGAATATCAAAATGGGCATCACGATGGAGGCGCAAAAGCAGGTGAGCCATGTTGACGCTGATAAATTAGCGGCAATGGCGCAAGATGATTTTGTGCTGATTGATTTGCGTGAAGAGGGCGAGCGCGCAAGGCACGGGGCCATTGCGGGTGCGGTGCATGCCCCCTATAGCCAATTTTATCGTCAATTAGATGTGCTTGGCGCCTATGGGGCAAAGCCGCTTATCTTTTATTGTGCGGCGGGTGAACGCTCTGCGATGGCTGTCAGGCTTGCGCAAGATAAAGGGTTTAACAGCGCGGCGCATTTGCTCGGCGGTTATGCGGCTTGGCAAGAAGGCGGCTTTGCGGCCGCACGCTAAATTTATCTAAAAAGGCCCTAT
>DBMZ01000167.1:15649-16848 GCA_002299005.1 Alphaproteobacteria bacterium UBA685
TTTTTGATATCGCGGTGGCCACATAAGGCCATCGTCATATCAAGTTCCTTATGAATAATCTCAAGCGATTTTTGCACGCCCTTTTTGCCTTCTGCGGCCAGCCCATAAATATAAGAGCGGCCGATTAAGGTGCCTTTCGCCCCAAGCGCAACGGCTTTGAGCAAATCTTGGCCAGAGCGAATCCCGCCATCCATCCAGACCTCAATATCATCACCAACCGCCGCGACAATCTCTGGCAGAATAGCGATAGAGCTATCGGCCCCATCAAGCTGGCGGCCACCATGGTTTGAGACGATCAGCGCATCTGCGCCCGATTTGACGGCAATTTTGGCGTCTTCAGCGTCAAGAATCCCCTTGATAATCAGCTTGCCGCCCCACCAATCTTTAATGCGCGCGACATCATCCCAATCAAGGCGCAAATCAAATTGCTCTGAGACCCAGCTTGTCAGCGATGACATGTTTGAGACGCCTGTGGCATGGCCTTGGATATTGCCAAAATGACGACGTTTTGCGCCAAGCATGCCAAGGCACCAGCGCGGTTTGCTCGCCAGATTCGCAATGGTTGAGAGCGTTGGTTTTGGCGGTGTTGAAAGACCGTTTTTTAAATCCTTATGACGCTGGCCTAGGATTTGCAAATCAAGTGTCAGCATCAAAGCAGAACAGCCAGCGGCCTTCGCACGCTCTACCAAGCGCTTGGAAAAATCATGATCTTTCATCACATAAAGCTGGAACCAAAAAGGCTCAGGGCTGTTATCTGCGACATCCTCAATAGAACAAATCGACATGGTCGATAGGGTGTAGGGCACGCCAAATTCAGCGGCGGCTTGGGCGGCTAGAATCTCACCATTTGGATGCTGCATGCCTGTCAGGCCAACAGGCGCAAGGGCGGCTGGCATGGCGACATCTTGGCCGACCATCTGTGTCTTTGTCGTGCGGTTTGACATATCAACCGCGACACGCTGGCGAAATTTAATGCGCTGGAAATCACTCTCATTGAGCTGATAGGTCGATTCTGTCCATGAGCCTGAATCTGCATAATCATAGAACATTTTCGGCACACGCTTTTGTGCCAGCTGTTTTAGATCATCAATCGTTGTCACTACGCTCATTATCTTGAACCCCTTGCCTATACCTTATAATGGCTCAAGCTTAAGGCACATAGGGGGCACAATGTAAGTGTTATTTTGCCGCATTACGCG
>DBMZ01000004.1:0-1841 GCA_002299005.1 Alphaproteobacteria bacterium UBA685
CATCTCTTCTACTTCGGCGGTGATAGCGGCGCGCTTTTTATCGGTTAGCTTGTCACCCTCTTGTGCCAAGCGCATATCCAAATTACCGCCCAGCTGAATATCTGTCCCACGGCCTGCCATATTGGTGGCAATCGTCACCGCCCCTGGCACACCTGCTTGGGCAATAATCTCTGCCTCAGCTTCGTGGAAGCGCGCATTTAGCACCTGATGCGGGATTTTCTTTTTCTTCAAAACGCCGGCAAGGCTTTCTGATTTTTCAATCGTCACCGTACCCACCAGAATAGGCTGACCACGTTCACGACAATCTTCGATAAGTTCGATAACCGCATTATCGCGCTCTTCTGATGTGCGGTAGACCTCATCATCATAATCAAGACGCGCCACATCCTTATTGGTTGGGATAGCGACGACCTCAAGCTTATAAATCTCTGAAAATTCGCCAGCCTCTGTCAAAGCTGTCCCTGTCATACCAGCGAGCTTTTCATAAAGGCGGAAATAATTCTGATAGGTAACAGAGGCCAAAGTCTGGTTTTCAGCCTGAATTTGCACGCCTTCTTTGGCTTCTAGCGATTGGTGCAAGCCATCTGAAAAGCGTCTGCCATCCATCGCGCGGCCGGTAAATTCATCAATGATGACAACCTGATCGCCGCGCACCATATAATGCGTGTCCTTATCGAACAGCTTGTGCGCGCGCAGGGCTTGCGTCACATGATGCAACAGGCCGATATTATTGCCATCATATAAAGAGGTGCCCTCTGACATCAAACCAGCTTCAACGGCCAATTCTTCGATATGCTGCACACCTTCTTCTGTGAGGGTGACAGAGCGTTGCTTTTCATCTTTTTCATAATCAGCTTCGACCAAATGCGGCACAAGCTTATTCATCGCAATATATTGCTCGGCCGCTGTCTCTGTTGGCCCTGAGATAACAAGCGGTGTACGCGCCTCATCAATCAGAATAGAATCGACCTCATCAACAATCGCATAATGATGACCGCGCTGAACCATTGAGGCTAATTCGAATTTCAAATTATCGCGCAGATAATCAAAGCCGAATTCATTATTTGTCCCATAGGTGATATCAGACGCATAGGCGGCGCGGCGTGTCTCATCATCGATGCCGCCTTTGATAACGCCGACGCTCAGGCCCAAAAATTCATAAACCTGCCCCATCCATTGGCTATCACGGCTTGCCAAATAATCATTCACCGTGACGACATGAACGCCCTTGCCTGTCAGCGCGTTCAAAAAGACCGCCAAAGTCCCGACAAGTGTCTTACCCTCACCTGTCTTCATCTCAGAGATTTTGCCCTGATGCAGAACGATACCGCCCATCAGCTGGACATCATAATGGCGCTGGCCAAGGCTACGTTTTGCCCCTTCACGCACCAAAGCAAAGGCATCAACCAGCACATCATCCAAAGATGTGCCATTTGCGACAAGCTCTTTGAGACGCATTGTCTCTTCGCGCAAAGCCTCATCAGAGAGCGCTTCATAATGCGGCTCGCGTTCATTAATCGCCGCAACCGAAGCTGTTAGTTTTTTAACTTCACGGTCATTTGGCGAGCCAAAAAGTGATTTCGCAAGAGAGCCAAGCATGTGTGATACCCAAATATAAAAGAATAAATCAAATTGGTAAGATCAAAAGGCGCCCCATATAGCCATCAAATAGCTAAAATAACAGATCGCAAAATAACCTTTGTCTATTGCAGATAGGCATTGATGAAAGCTTTGTCAATTAACTAGCCTTCATGCTATGCATGTTGAATAATAAATATTCACAATTTACCCTAAAACGGCCATAATTTTGGTCAATAAGGGGAAATCCGCCAACCAGATAA
>DBMZ01000004.1:1913-2601 GCA_002299005.1 Alphaproteobacteria bacterium UBA685
CAACCAGATAATCAGACGATAGGTCAGCCGCTATGAAACTCTTCACCAAAGCATCATCTCTTTTCACCGCAAAGCCGTTTGCGCTTATGGCCCTTTCGATGGGCCTTGCCTTCACCGCTTTTGGGCCGGCCTCTATGCCTGCTTTTGCGCAAGAGAAAATTTCGGTTGGCAGCGTCAATGGCGAGACCATCTATCTTGATGAAGTCATCCAATTGGCCGAAGAATTGCCAGATGAATATCGCAGCCAGCCTCTATCTGCCTATTTCCCGAATTTGGTGTCTGAGATTACCAACACAAAATTAGCGGCCAAAGCGGCGATGGCAGATGATTTGCAGAATAATGACGTGATTGTAGATGCTATTCGCATCGCCACAGAACGCATCCTTGCCGAGGCTTATTTCGGCACAGAAATTCGCAAGACCGTCAATGAGACAGAAATCCAAGCCGCCTATGATCGCTTTGTGGCTGATAGTGACAGCCGCGAAGAAGTCTCTGCAAGGCACATCCTTGTTGAAGAAGAGGCCGCCGCGATTGATTTGATTGAAAAGCTGAAAGGCGGCGCCGATTTTGCCACCTTGGCACAGGAATTTTCAACAGGCCCATCAGGCCCGAATGGCGGCGATCTTGGCTATTTTGGCCGTGGTCAAATGGTGCCTGATTTCGAAGCAGCCACATTTGCGCTCGAGAT
>DBMZ01000036.1:0-23225 GCA_002299005.1 Alphaproteobacteria bacterium UBA685
GGCGCATTCTGAAAGCCATCAACGCCCACACCCAAAAGCCGCCATGATAAATCAGACCGCAATTCCTTGGTCAGCATTGCGGCGGCAATTTCAAAAATCTCATGCGCCTTATCGGTCGGAGCGGCAATGGTTTTGCGCCGTGAGATTGACTTAAAATTGGCCGATTTTAGCTTCAGATTTATCACATTACCCTGCAAGGCCTGTGCCTTTAACCGGCGCGAAACGCGCAAAGATTGACGCTCCAAGATAGGCATAAGATCATCTGAAGAGCTAAGATTTTCATTGAATGTAGTCTCAGAAGATACTGATTTTGTTTCTCTTTCTGTGGATATCTTTCGGCTATCATGCCCCTTGGCTAGGTTTTGAATAAACAAAGATTGCTTACCAAGCAGTGGCACTAATTGCTTTAGGTCAGCGGCGACAATATCACCACATGTCCGAAACCCTGCATCTACCAGCCGCCTTGCCGCAGATTTGCCGATGCCATAAATTGTGGAAACAGGGCGCGGTGCCAACCATGCTTGCGCCTCTGCCCCGTTAAGCACGAAAAAGCCGTTTGGCTTATCTTGATCAGAGGCTAATTTGGCAAGCGACTTATTCGCCGCCAAACCGACCGACACAGTGATACCAATTTCTTCTTCAATCCGCCTTTGCAAGCGCATCAGCATCTCAGCAGGGCTAGCCTTATGCAAAGCCCTCGTCCCCGATAAATCAAGGAATGCCTCATCAATTGATAGCGGCTCCACCAGAGGCGTTAGCGACAACATCATCTGGCGTATTTGCCGGCTGATGGTCACATAATGGTCCATGCGCGGCCTGACAATCGCGATATGCGGGCAAAGCTTTTTTGCCTGAAAGGTTGGCATGGCAGAGCGCACACCATATTTACGCGCCTCATAACACGCGGCCGCCACCACGCCCCTTGTCTCGCCGCCCACCATTAGGGGCTTGCCGACAAGTTCGGGATTATCGCGCTTTTCAATTGAGGCGTAAAAGCTGTCACAATCTATATGCGCGATGGAGAGAGATAGGATTTCATCATCCACCACAAGCCGCCCTGTCTGGCAGTGCGGACACGTCTTTGGGGCCGTCTCTGCGCCAAGATAACCAGAAGCGTGACAGCTGCGGCATAAAAATGTGAATGAATGTCTTAATTCTGCCATGATAGAAATCTAGCATTAAATTAATGGAGTTTGGAGTGTTTTTCGTTTGTACCGCAACCAGAAAACAGGAGATGACCTTATGCGTTCTCGTCGCCAATTTATGATCACCGCCACATCAGCGCTTTGCACAGCCACAGCCTTATATGCCACCCCTGCCCTTGCGGCCAAGGATCCTGTCTATACCAGCTGGGGTGTTGCCATCAAAGGCACCGACCCTGTCGCCTATTTCACAGAAGGTCGTCCGGTCGAAGGCAGTAAATCTTTCACACATAGCTATGATGGCGCAGAGTTTCGCTTTGCGTCTGCTGAAAATCGGGATTTATTCGCCGCCAATCCAGAAAAATACGCGCCTCAATATGGCGGTTATTGCGCGTGGGCCGTCTCGCTCGGCTATACGGCTTCAACCGTGCCAGAGGCCTTTACCATTGTCGATGGCAAGCTCTATTTGAACTATTCGCTGGGCGTGCGCTCGCAATGGGAAGCTGACAGGGACAACCGCATCAGGCTTGGCGACAATAATTGGCCCGCCGTGTTGAATTAGACAAATTCGACCTCTAACGCGCTGGTGCCGTCAATTGTGGCCTTCAGCCTGTCGCCCACCACAGCAGGGCCAACGCCCTCTGGTGTGCCTGTCAGGATGATGTCACCGGCGGTCAGCGTGTAATAGCGCGATAGATGCGCGATTAATTCTGGCACATTATGCACCATTAATGACAGGGTCGAATCCTGCACGATTTCCTCATTTTTGGTCAGGCAAATGCGTTGTGCGTCAATCGCGCCAAAATCCTCTGCCTTAGTCAGAGATGAGAGGATTGTGCCAGCCTCGCCATCTTTACCAAGACACCATGGCCGGCGTTTATCTTTGGCGGCGGCTTGCAAATCGCGGCGCGTCATATCAAGCCCCACCCCATAGCCATAAACGCATGAAAGCGCCTCTTCCACCGCAATATCCGCCCCGCCAGAGCCAAGCGCGACCACAAATTCAACCTCATGATGATAGTCATCTGTGCCAGCCGGATAGGCAACCGTGCCACCCAGAGAGACGTTCGCAGGGCTGGTGGTGAAATAGAAAGGCGCGGTTCTGTCCACCTCATTCCCCATCTCAGCGGCATGAGCGGCATAGTTGCGCCCGACGCAGAAAATACGGTTAATCGGAAAGTCTGCACGCTCACCGATGATGGGCACGGTGATGGCTGGTGCCAAATCAAAAATAGTCTCAGACATAGTATACCCCCCCTTATGCGGCTTGTTATGCGGCTGGATAATCGCGCATGAACAGCATCTCGCCCTCACTAGACCCATCCGGCTCAAAGCGATAGCCGCCAAGGTCAAAATTGGCTAAATCGGCGGGGTTTGTGACTTCATTTTGGATGATATAGCGAGCCATTGCGCCACGTGCTTTCTTGGCAAAGAAGCTGACGATTTTGGCCTGCCCATCTTTGATTTCTTTGAACACAGGCGTGATAATTGGCAGGTTCAGCACAGACCGGTCAACCGCGCCGAAATATTCGTTCGAGGCACAATTCACGAGCGCCTTTGCCCCTGTTTGTGCCGCCGCCTTATTCAGCGCGTCTGCGATATCACCGCCCCAATAATCATAGAGCGATTTGCCCTTGGGCGTGGCAAGCTTGCTGCCCATCTCAAGGCGGTATGGTTCAATCGCATCAAGCGGGCGCAGGACGCCATAAAGGCCAGACAGAATGCGCAAATGATCTTGGGCAAACGCCACCTCATGGGCTTGCAGGCTATCTGCCTCTAGCCCTTGATAGGTATCGCCAGCAAAGGCAAAAGCCGCGGGTTTTGTGTCTTGCGCCCCAAAGGCGGCAAAGCGTGTCGCGTTCAAGGTGGCAAGCTTGGGGCTGATAGACATCAGCTTGGCCAATTGCGCCTCTGACAGCGCGCCTGCGATTGTCGCCAGCTCTTCTGCGCGGTCGCCAAAATCAGGCACACTCGCCCCCATCTCAGCCGCCACACCAGCAGGCGCCGCCATATCCAACTTCTTCGCAGGGGAAACAACCACAATCATCGCACAATCTCCGTCAGGTTTGATGAGAATAATGTAGTGCGTAGAACGCCAAAAAGCGAGAGGGGGTTTGGGGAAAATTTTGTGGGGGTTGGGGGCTTGAAGAAAAACGTTAATTGCAAACAAGTTGTTAAGAGGGAGCGGGCTTGTTGTCTTTAAAGAGTCTCAAAACTGGATAAAAATTCGATGAAATATATCTTATGGGCTAGGGAAGAATTAATTTTAGTCCTTAGTTTATACTTTGAACATCATAACAAAGTTAGCGCAATTCCAGATAGCACAATAGATGAATATTCAAAAATCTGTAGAGCAATGCACCCGACTAACGCCTCTAAGAACCCTAAATTTAGAAGCGCTAAAAGTATTAGAGCAAGATTGTATAATTTTCAAAGCTGTGACCCTAGCTGGATTGAAAGAGGCCATAAAGGCTTGCAGGCCGGTTCAGCAGTAAATTTCAAGAATATATGGGACGAATTTTATAAAAACCCCGATGAAGTGGTAACCTTGGCTGGAGAAATTAAAGATGCTCTCAAGGCATCTCCCAGATACCAAACAAACACAGCTAATGATTCTATTTTTGAGGGGCAGAGAGTTCTAAGGATACATCAATCAAGGGAGCGCAAACCACAACGACAAAAGAAGATAAACTCTTTTATCACCACTCATGGCTATTTGTTTTGCGAATGTTGCGGAACGACAGGTGAACGATACGAGAAGAGCATTAGGGAAAGCATTTTTGAAGTGCATCATGACATCCCTTTGGCACTGGCTTCTAATCAGGTTGAAACTAAAATAGAAGATCTTTCAATACTTTGCGCCAGCTGTCACAAAGCCATTCATGGGTATGAGGAAGTTCCATCTGTTGATGAAATGAAGGAGCAATTTTAGCTATGTACGCACAAAGAACAAAAATGACCTTGGTGGGTGCTAAAGCTTATTTTACCCTTGAACAACAATATTTGCATCTTTGCATGTTTATGGCCACAAGATAGTTTTGGCTTCTGCAGATATCAGGGTTCAACTTGATTAGCTCAAAGGAGCGAACATGCCTACCAAAAATTACACACTAGAGTTTAGAGGTTACTGGCGATTTGCGAATTTATACAGCATTCCAAACGAGGCTGGTATATATTGTACCTACACGTGCACCTACAACGAAAAAGGTGATACCGTTAGCATAGACAAACTAATATATATCGGTGAGGCAAAATTAGTTCATGATAGAATCGTAAATCATGAACACATGCCAGTTTGGGACTTGCGACTAAGCGGTAGTCAAGAACTGTGTTTTTCATTTGCCCCAATATTGCATGAAAGCGACAGAAAACGAGCCGAGGCGGCTTTAATTTATGCACATAAGCCCCCTTTAAACAAGAAATACGTATATAGGTTTCCATTTGAAAGAACAATAGTTGCTGTATATGGGAAATGCGAAAAACTTTCACAGAGTGATGTTAATCCATAGGGTTTTTATATTTTAAATACGGCTGTCCGATGCGTCACCAAATAGGTCGCTGGACTTTAGATAAATCCATCGCCCACTAACACCCCCCCACCCTCTAAGCCTATCAAAACAAAAGCTTAATCCTCGCTAGAGAACGCTTCCAGAATTTGCGCATTCACAGCCTTAATAACCGCAGAACGGCCAGCAGCGGGAATGTCTCCATTTGCCCTTTTTATACTTTTCAAAACAACGCGTATTAATGTTTCATTTACCATTCACTGCTAGCCTATGGCTGAGTTGCAAGAGAGTCGTTTGCTAGGAAAGGGGTCGGCCATTGGCGAAGAATGAGCGCGAAATGGTTCAAATCGAACTATATACCGAACATCTTGATGAGTATGCGGCGCTCTTCTCGAAGCTGTTTAGCTTTTCATTGATCGAAGACCATCATGGCTGGCGACAGCTAAGGCATCCGTCTTACTTCGACATCATGCTATTCTCTCCCTCAAAGAATAAAGCCAGCGAAAGCCATTGGGAGCTACCAGAGCCAGGCACAGGTGGTAAGGGCATTGAGATCGTCATCTGCGTGCCAGAATTGGGCAATATCAGAGACGAAATTGCGGATAGTGGCTTCGAATGCTCTGAAGTGCGGCACCCGCCTTGGGGGAGTGTTGAGTTCTTGTTCAGACTAAAAGAGGGCTATCTGATCCGGGTCAAACAACCGCGTGAATTCAGGCAATGACGGACCGCGCACCTATCCTCTAGGCTGTGATCATGGAAACAAGAACCAGCAAAGTCTATCGGTATAAACAGCTTTAAAAAATAGTGAGAAAAAGTGGCGGAGGGGAAGGGATTCGAACCCCCGAAAGGAATTTCTTCCTTTAACGATTTAGCAAACCGCCGCCTTCAGCCACTCGGCCACCCCTCCGCAAAGGGTCAATCGTGAAGTGGGCAAAAATGCCCCACGGCGTATGCACCCCCTTCTTAAAAGGGGTCATAAATTTTGTCAAATCCAAAAGGCCGCCCTTAAGCGGTTTTTTGCCATAAAACCCCCTCCCCACCATCACAACCTGCGCAAGCTATCTAGTCTTTGTGCCCGCTGTCATGTTATAAACGCGGAAAGTAAGCCTGTTACCACTAGAAAAGCAGATAGAAGTTTTATGGATCAGTTAACCTCAATGCGCGTCTTTAATGCCATCGTGACCTATGACTCATTTCGTCTCGCCGCCGATCATCTTGATATGGCGCCCTCGGTGGTCTCCAAACATCTATCATCGCTCGAAAGCCATCTAGGCGCCCTTTTGATTGAGCGTACAACGCGCAAATTAAAACTGACCGAAGTTGGCCAAAATTACCTTGAGAAATGCCAACGTATCTTGAATGAAATTGACGAGGCTGAGGCGGAAATATCCTCTGCCACTCATCAAATCAGAGGCCTGTTGCGCGTTCAATGTGCGGCTGGTTTTGCGCATCGTCACATCGCGCCTCATTTGCCGAAATTCAAGCGTAAACATAGGCGCCTGACAATTGATTTGCTGGCCTCTGACAGGCCGCATGACCGTAACTCAGAGGTCGATGTATCAATTGAGATTGCTGAGCCTGGCAATGTGGCAGGCCTCGAATATAGACGTCTTGCGCCTAATCGCAGACGCCTTGTCGCCTCGCCGCATTATCTTGAGCTATTCTCGATGCCGCAAGAACCTGCCGAGCTAAACCGTCACCAGCTTATCACCCATAGCGCGGGCCATTATTCGAATGAATGGCACTTTCACAATAAGGATGGGTCGAAATTCACCTTCCGTGCAAATGGCCAGATGCGGTTTGATAATGGGGATACGATGATGCGTGCCGCGCTCAATGATGGCGGGCTGGCAATGTTACCATCCTACATCGTCTCTAGCCGTGTACAGGTCGGGCTACTGACCTCTGTGATGGAAGATTTAATCGAAGAAGATGTGCCCATTATAGCTGTCTATAATGCGAACAGCTATCGCAAGCCTAAGATCGAAGCCTTCTTAGACTTCCTAGTGGCTGAATTTGGCGAAGTGCCCTATTGGGAAAAAGAGGCGGCAGATGGCGATGCCGCTCTGCGCGCCTCTCTCTAACAGGTTTTTTAGCCTAGCTTTGATTTCAATAAATCATTCACCATAGCTGGGTTTGCTTGGCCTTTAGATAGCTTCATCGTCTGGCCCACAAAGAACCCAAACAGCTTATCTTTACCACCGCGATATTCATCAACCTTATCTTGATTATCGGCCAGAACCTGATCAATCAGCGCTTCAATCGCGCCTGTATCAGAGACTTGCTTGAGGCCTTTTTCTTCAATGATATCAGCGGCATCACGGCCTGTTTCAAACATATCTGCGAACACATCCTTGGCAATGCGCCCTGAGATTGTGCCATCAGAGATAAGCGCCACAAGACCACCTAGCTGTGCAGGAGAGACAGGGCTATCGGCAAGTGATTTACCGGCCTTATTCAACGCACCAAACAGCTCAACAGACATCCAGTTTGCGACCAGCTTCTTATCTTGGTCCTTGGCGGCGGCTTCGTAAAAAGCCGCTGTCTCACGCTCTTCTGTCAGGACGGCCGCATCATAGGATGACAGACCATATTCACCGACCATGCGCTCTCTGATTTGATCGGGCAATTCAGGCAATTCAGCGGCTAGCTCATCTACCAATGATTGGCTGAATTCCAATGGCAACAGGTCAGGGTCTGGGAAATAGCGATAATCATGCGCATCTTCTTTGCCGCGCATCGCTCTGGTCGCGCCTGTATTTGTATCAAACAGGCGTGTTTCTTGCGTAATCTCGCCGCCATCTTCGATAAGCTCGATCTGACGCTGTACCTCATAATCAATCGCCGCCATAATAAAGCGCACTGAATTTAGGTTCTTTGTCTCTGTTCTGGTGCCAAGCTCTTCACCCGGGCGACGCACAGATACATTCACATCCGCGCGCATAGAGCCTTCTTCCATATTGCCATCACATGTGCCCAAATAGCGCACGATAGAGCGCACTTTCTTCATATAGGCGCCAGCCTGTTCAGCACTTCGAAGGTCAGGCTTTGAGACAATTTCCATCAAGGCCACACCAGAGCGGTTCAAATCAATGTAAGATTTTGACGGGTGCTGGTCATGCATTGATTTGCCGGCATCTTGTTCAAGGTGCAGACGCTCAACACCAATTTCAACAGAGCTACCATCTTTGAGGTCGATGACAATCGCGCCCTCACCCACGATAGGATATTTAAACTGGCTAATCTGATATCCTTGCGGCAAATCGGCATAGAAATAATTCTTGCGGTCAAAGACAGAATAGCAGTTAATCTTTGCATTTAGGCCAAGGCCTGTGCGGATAGCTTGCTTGACGCATTCCTCATTAATCACAGGCAACATGCCAGGCATAGCGGCATCCACCAGCGATACATTCTGATTTGGATCAGCCCCAAATTGTGTTGGCGCGCCGGAAAATAGCTTTGATTGTGAAGATACCTGCGCATGGACTTCCATGCCGATAACCACTTCCCATTCACCTGTGCGACCTTGGATTAAGTTGCTCATGATGCGCCTCCTGCCATGCGAGATGGCACTTCTGAAAACCCGGCTGATTGCTCAATTTGCTTTGCCACAGCGTACATTTTATCTTCGGCAAAGGCACCTGATAGGATCTGTAAGCCCAATGGCAAGCCATCTCCATTCACACCCGCTGGCACAGACATGCCAGGAATGCCTGCTAAATTAGCTGGCACAGTGAAGACATCATTCAGATACATGGTGACAGGGTCTGCTTGCTTAACGCCAAGCGGGAATGCCGCTGAAGGTGTCGCAGGTGTCAAAATCGCATCAACTTGTTTGAACGCCTCATCGAAATCATTGCGAATAAGCCGGCGCACTTTTTGTGCCTTCAAGTAATAGGCATCATAATAACCAGCTGATAGCGCATAGGTGCCGATTAAGATACGACGTTGCACCTCATCACCAAAGCCTGCGGCTCTTGTGATCTCATACATATCATCTAATGAGCCGCCCTCTTCGATGCGGTTACCATAACGAACCCCATCATAGCGCGCCAAGTTTGATGACGCCTCAGCAGGTGCGATAATATAATAGACTGGCAAGGCGTATTTGGTATGCGGCAATGAGATTTCAACCAATTCAGCACCAGCATCTTTCAGCCATGCCTGACCATCTTGCCATAATTTGATGATAGTCTCGTCCATACCATCCATCTGATATTCAGACGGAATACCAATTTTCATCCCCTTCACACCAGCGGCCATCGCACCATCAATATCTGGTAGTGGCTGATGCGCAGATGTGGAATCTTTGGGATCTGCGCTCGCCATTGATTTAAACATCAAGGCTGAATCATCCACATCTCTTGTGAATGGGCCAGCTTGGTCAAGCGATGAGGCAAACGCCACAACACCCCAGCGTGAACAGCGACCATAGGTCGGCTTCATGCCCACAATACCGCAAAAAGCGGCCGGCTGGCGGATAGAACCGCCCGTATCAGTGCCTGTGGCCATGATAGATGAGCGCGCGGCCACAGATGAGGCAGAGCCCCCTGATGAGCCACCAGCGGCTAAATCTGCGCCGCCAACAGCGCTATAGGGATTGACCGCAGGGCCAAAGACAGATGTCTCATTGGCTGAGCCCATTGCAAATTCATCACAATTAAGCTTGCCAAGCATGACGCCGCCATCTGCCCATAGATTGCTTGTGACAGTTGATTCATATTGCGGCACGAAATTTTTCAAAATCGCTGAACAGGCGGTTGTTGGCACACCATTTGTAGCAAACAAATCTTTGACACCAATAGGCAAGCCTTCAAGCGCCCCCGCATTACCAGCGGCATATTTAGCATCACTAGCGGCGGCCATCTCAAGCGCGCGTGCCTCTGTCATAGCGACATAATTATTAAGCCCCTTTGTTTCTTGTGCCGCCGCCAAATAGGCATTAGTCAATTCAACAGAGGTAAAATCGCCCTTTTCAAGACCTTGGCGGGCTTGCAGGGCAGTCAAATCAAGTAAATTGCTCATTATTCGACCACCTTCGGTACAACAAAAAACCCACTTGCTTCTTCGGGTGCGTTGGCAAGCACCTTGCCTTGGACGTCGCCATCAGTAATTTCATCTTTGCGCAGTGGCAATGAGTGACCCGTGACAGATGCCAGCGGCTCCACCCCATCTGTGTCAACTTCATTCAATTCTTCAATCCAGCTCAAGATACGATTCAAATCTTGGGCGATGGGCTCTTTACGCTCTTCTGCGAGACGAATACGGGCAAGACGCGCGATTTTCTCGACAGTGGCTGTATCGACTATAGCCTTGTCAGCAGACATGGTGTATGCCACTCCTTAGTTAAAGTTTTAATGACCTGATAGCGAAATACCACCGACCATGCCAATTCGCAACCTCTCAGATGCGCAAAATCTCCTTAAGCCCGGCGAAAAATATATGGGGCTCGATGTGGGCAAAAAAACAATTGGCATCGCCATAGGTGATCCCTCTCATATTATTGCCTCACCTCATCGTATCTTGTGGCGCCGCAAATTTTCAAGCGATATGGCAGATTTATTCAAAGAAATGGATGAATTATCAATTGGCGGGCTGATTGTCGGCTGGCCGCTTAATATGGATGGCACAACGGGCCCGCGCTGTGATTCAACCAGAGATTTCTGTTACTCTTTGATGAAGTTACGCGATGTGCCAGTTATTCTGCATGATGAGCGCCTGTCTACGGCGGCGGTCGAACGTGCCATGCTCGAAGCGGATATGACGCGCAAAAGACGCCATGAAAAAAGAGACGCCCTTGCCGCTAGCTGGATATTACAATCAGCCTTTGACCGCATCGGTTTGGGGTTTGATGAAACAAGCTAAATGGCGCGTGAAAGATTTTTGTATTTCATGCCATTGTAAGGTAGAACTATGCCCATGACAGTTTCAGATAAAAACACACCACCGCCTGCCGTCCACCTGCCTTCTCAGCACCTTTTGGGAATTGAGGGGATGGATGTGTTAACCATGCACCGCCTACTCGATAGGGCAAGCTATTTTGCGGATAATCTATCGCAAGAGGTGGCACAAACACTCAAAGGGCAGACCATTGTTAATTTGTTCTTTGAGAATTCCACAAGAACACGCGTGTCTTTTGAGGTTGCGGCCAAAAAACTTGGTGCGTCTGTTTTGAACATCTCTGTCGCTGGCTCATCTGTGAAAAAAGGTGAGACGCTGGTAGATACCGCGACAACTTTGAACGCGATGCATCCTGATATTTTGGTTGTTCGCCACCATGCCTCTGGCGCACCACAGCTATTATCTCAGCATATTGACGCCGCCATTATTAACGCTGGCGATGGTCGTCATGAACATCCCACGCAAGCCTTGCTTGATGCGCTAACAATCAAAAGACGCTTTGGGCGCATTGAAGGTCTTCGTATCGCGATTTGCGGGGATATCACCAATAGCCGTGTTGCGCGCTCTAATCTCTATTTGCTTGGCGGCCTTGGCGCAGAGGTGCGCTTTGTGAGCCCCTCAACACTTCTGCCGCCAGCCATTGGCGATATGGGCGTGGCTGTCTTCCATGATATGGAAGAAGGGATTAAAGATTGCGACATTGTGATGATGTTGCGCCTTCAGACTGAGCGCATGGAAGGGCGGGAAACGCCGTCTCAACATGAATATTTCAACCTGTTCGGGCTGAATAGCGAAAAGCTAGAGGCGGCGGCGCCAAAGGCGATGATTATGCATCCAGGCCCGATGAATAGAGGTGTTGAGATTGATTCTGAAATCGCCGATGACCATGAGCGCTCTTTAATCCATAAACAAGTTGAAATGGGCGTGGCTATCAGAATGGCATGTCTTGAAGCATTAGCGGTGACAGCACAGCAAAATGGGGGCGGCAAATAATGAAAACGCTTTTGAAGAATGCCCACATCATTTGCCCCGTCCAGAATTTTGACGCGCTAGGCTATGTCGGCATAGATGAAGGGCATATTCAGGCATCTGGTCTGGGCAATGCAAAATCTGAGGCTGATTATGACAAAATCATAGATTGTGCCGGTCAGTACGTTGCGCCAGGTCTTGTTGATATGCGTGTCCAATCAGCCGATCCCGGCTTTGAGCATCTAGAGAGCTTAGAGACTTTGCTAAAAGCGGCCAGTGCCAGTGGCGTGACATCTGTTGTGTCTCTGCCTGATACAAACCCTGTGATTGATAATCGCACGGTGATAGATTCTCTGTCCTTGCGTGCCTCACAAATTGGTGGCCCGCGCCTTTATCTTTATGGCGCCTTAACGCAAGGCCAAAAAGGTCATCAAATGGCAGAACTTGGCCTGATGGCAGAAGCAGGTGCGGTCGGCTTTGCGAGCGGCGCGCATGCGATACAAGATAGCCTTATCATGCGCCGCCTTATGACCTATGCTACGATGTTTGATAAGCCGATTATCCATCATTGCGAAGATTACCAGCTATCAGATGGCGGTGAGATGAATGAGGGTGAGACAGCCACACGCTTAGGTCTTATCGGTATTCCTGCGGCGGCTGAAATTATTATGGTGCAACGTGACATTGAATTGGCACGGCTGACCAAGGCCCGCTATCACGTCGCGCATATTTCGACCGCCGGTGCGATTGACGCTGTAAGGCGCGCTAAGGCTGAGGGACTTGATGTGACATGTGATACAGCGCCGCCTTACGCGCTTTTGAACGAGCATGCGGTGAACGGCTTTAATACCGCCTTTCGCTTGAACCCGCCCTTGCGCTCAGAAGGTGACAGGCTAGCCGTCTTGCAAGGCCTCAATGACGGCACGATTGATGCCATTGCCTCTGACCATGCGCCTGTGAACCGTGATGATAAAGCACAGCCTTTTGGCCAAGCAAGTTGCGGCGCTTCTGGTATTGAGACCCTGTTCCCTAATTTGATGAGTTTGGTGGCGAATGATAATCTTTCAATGATGTCGGCTATTCGCCTTGCTAGCACGGCCCCTGCCCGCATTCTTGGCATAGGCGGCGGCTCGCTTGAAACAGGCACAGCGGCAGATGTCATTTGTTTTGATGCCACACGCGCGGCGATTATTGACCAGTCAAAGTTCCTATCACGCTCACGCATTTCCCCCTTCCATGGCCAGCCAGCACAGGGCCATTTATCATACAGCTTTGTTGGTGGTCAGCTTGTCCATCAAGCAGCAAATTAAAGGGGCCTAGCTATGGGTGAGACTCTCCTATTATTCTTGGCTGGTTATTTGGCAGGCTCTATTCCTTTTGGCCTTATCTCAGCACGCCTCGCAGGGCTAGGGGATATTCGCAAGATTGGCTCTGGGAATATTGGCGCGACGAATGTTTTGCGCTCTGGCAACAAGCTTGCCGCTTTTACCACCCTTATTGGGGACGCTGGCAAGGGCGCGATGGCTGTTGGGCTCGCTTATTATAGCGGCATGGAAGCCTACGCCCCTCTTGTGGGTCTTGCGGCTGTGATAGGCCATTGCTATCCTGTATGGCTTGGCTTTAAAGGCGGCAAAGGTGTTGCGACGGCGATTGCCACAATCGCGATGCTTTATTGGCCAGCGGGCTTGATGATGGCTGGCACATGGCTCTTAATGAGCCTTGTCATGCGCATTAGCTCTCTATCAGCGCTGACTGGCTTTGTGACAGCAACAAGTTTAGCCGCTCTTTATTATGAGAGCTGGTTGTATATTGCCGCGATTGCCGCATTGTCTTTTTGGCGCCATAAAGAGAATATTGCCCGCCTCATCGCTGGTACAGAGACGCGGATAAAGCTGAAAAAGTCATAATCTGCGCATTCACCACGTTTGGGTGCTAATTTTTACACTTTCTTAAGCATCCATAGGCTTCAATAGCGCCATGGATGATCATGAGATTGTAAATGCTATCAGGCTGATTAGCACAGCCAACATCGGACCCATTACCTACAGCCTATTGCTAAGCCGCTTTAAAACAGCTAGCGGCGCGGTGCGTGGTGCGCCTGAATTAGCGCAAAGGCAAGGGCGCACCTTAAAAATAGCTGACAGGTCTGTGGCGGACAGGATTATCGCGAATACGCACAAAGCAAATGCAAGCCTTGTGGTGCGCGGCAGTGAGTCCTATCCAAAGCGTCTTGCGCAATTTGATGATGCGCCTGTGCTGTTATTTGCCAAAGGTCATTTATCCCTATTGCAAAAGGACCTTGTCGCGATGGTTGGCGCGCGTAATGCCTCTACCAATGCGATACGCCTTACCGCACAATGGGCCAAAGAAATCGGCGAGGCTGATTATGGCATTGTCTCAGGATTGGCCAGAGGCATAGACAGGGCCGCCCATATAGGCAGTCTGGCAACAGGCACAATTGGCATTATTGGATGCGGCATTGATGTTATCTATCCGCAAGAAAATAGTGACCTATTCGATGAGATGGCAAAATCGGGCCTTATCTTAAGTGAAATGGTGCCAGCCACAAAGCCATCACCGCGCAATTTCCCCTCACGCAACCGTATCATTGCCGCACTTGCCAAAGGCACCATCGTCACAGAAGCGGCTATCAGGTCAGGCTCTTTAATCACCGCCAAAGAAGCCAATGAGCGTGGCAGTGAGGTGATGGCTATTCCAGGCGCGCCCACAGACCCGCGGTCATTTGGCACAAACCAGCTTATTAAAGATGGCGCGCATCTCGTTACCAGCCCAAAGGATGTTATCGATATCATGCAATCCACCCTCCATGAGCCGCCCTTTCATGCGCCCCCTTTCCAAAATCAGCATTTGGACGATATAGACGAGGTGATGATCACAAATCTGGCGAATGACATCATGAAAATTTTAACATTTGAAGCAACGGATATTGACGAATTGATACGGCAATGTCATGTCTCTGCAAAAGCGGTACAGATAGCATTGCTGGAATTAGAACTAGCAGGACATGTCGAACGTCTTGCAGGCAATCGCATTTGCAAACTTTTAAATATTGATTAATTTCAGACACTTATCCTGAATATTAATCATCGTACATTGTGGTATCCTTAGGCGTATTTTTATGAAACTGGTTATTGTCGAATCACCTGCAAAAGCAAAAACAATCAACAAATATCTTGGTGATGATTATCAGGTTCTTGCCTCCTATGGACATATCAGAGACTTGCCATCTAAGGATGGATCGGTTGTGCCTGAGGATGATTTTGCGATGGCATGGCAAATATCTGATGGCGCAGGGGCACGTATCACGAGCCTTAAAAAAGCCGTTAAAAATGCCGATAAACTCATTTTAGCGACTGACCCTGACAGAGAGGGTGAGGCGATTAGCTGGCACTTACAAGAAGTGCTGAATGATGCCAAATTGCTAACCAATATTGAAACAGAGCGTGTTGTCTTTAACGAGGTCACCAAGGGCGCCATTTTGCGCGCTATGGAAGAGCCGCGTCAGATTGATAATAACCTTGTTGACGCTTATCTTGCCCGCCGGGCGCTTGATTATCTGGTGGGGTTTGGCATCTCGCCTATCTTATGGCGCAAATTGCCAGGCGCACGCTCAGCCGGGCGTGTTCAATCGGTTGCTTTGCGCCTGATTGTTGAGCGAGAGAGCGAGATTGAGACATTTATCTCTGATGAATATTGGGATATAGAAGGCCTGTTTGATGCGGCAAGCGGTGCCAAGCTGAAAGCCTCACTGACACATTATAATGGTGAGAAGCTGAAAAAATTGTCACTTGGCAATGAGGCGGTCACGCAAACAGCGGTGGCGGCGATTAAGGCGCAAAGCTGGTCTGTGGGTGATATTAAGACAAAACGCACACAACGCCACCCCGCCCCGCCATTTACGACCTCAACCTTGCAACAAGAAGCCTCGCGCAAGCTTGGTTTCTCAGCAACACGCACAATGCAAATTGCGCAAAAGCTCTATGAGGGCATGTCTGTTGGTGGTGAAGCGACCGGTCTTATCACCTATATGAGAACAGATGGCGTGCAGATGTCGATGGAGGCTATCCACGCGCTTCGCGCACAGATCACACAACAATATGGTGATGATTATTTGCCTGAAAAGCCACGCTTTTACAAAAGCAAGGCCGCCAATTCGCAAGAAGCCCACGAGGCCGTGCGCCCGACCGACTTTAAGCGCACACCAGATAAGGTGCGTTCCTATCTAGACCATGACCAATTCCGCCTTTATGAGCTGATTTGGAAGCGTGCGATGGCCAGCCAATTTGCCTCAGCCCAGCTTGACCAAACCGCCATTGAGCTTGATAGCGCTGATGGGCAACATAAGATGCGTGCAACAGGGTCTGTAATTGTCTTTGACGGCTTTTTGAACCTCTATTTTGAGAGCCGTGATGATGAGCAAGATAAGGAGCCGAAAGATAGTAAGGATGTTATCTTGCCGGCGCTTAATATTGGTGAAGCGATGTCAATCGTCACCGTGACGCCTGAACAGCATTTCACACAACCACCGCCGCGCTATACAGATGCAAGCCTTGTCAAAGAGCTTGAAGCGCGCGGTATTGGCCGCCCGTCGACCTATGCTAGCATTATCCAGCTATTGGAAAAGCGCGGCTACGTCCTCAAAGATAAAAATCGCTTTTTCACAGAGCATCGTGGCAGATTAACCTCTAGCTTCTTGGAAAAATTCTTTGACCGCTATGTGGAATATGATTTCACAGCCTCGCTGGAGACCAAGCTTGATGAGGTCTCTGCTGGCTCTATGCCTTATAAGGCTTTGCTATCAGAATTTTGGGGTGATTTCAAAATCGCGCTTGATGACACCAAAGAGTTACGCATCACAGATGTGCTTAACCACCTAGATGAAGATCTAGAGGCTGTTTTCTTTAAGCCTGATGAAAATGGGGAAATTAAGCGCGAATGCAGCAAATGTAAGACAGGCCGTCTCGGCCTCAAATTGGGCAAATATGGCGCGTTTATTGGCTGTTCTAACTATCCAGAATGTGGCTTTACGCGTCAAATCAACACCCTTGAAGGTGATGATGATGCAAGCTTGGATGAAAAGGAACTAGGGCAAACCGCTGATGGTTTGCCAGTTTTCTTGCGCAAAGGCCCTTATGGCTTTTATGTGCAAGCTGGCCCGCTTGAAGAGAAAAAGCCAAAGCGCCAATCAGTGCCCAAGGATAAATCACCTGCCGCGGTTGATCTTGAAATGGCGCTTGGCCTGCTCTCATTGCCACGCGAAGTTGGCACGCACCCAGAGACCGGCGATATGATTGAGGCCAGCATTGGTCGCTTTGGGCCATACCTGAAATATCAGGGCAAATTTGCCTCATTGCCGAAAGATGAAGATGTTTTGGCAATTGGCATTAACCGTTCAGTTGATATTCTGGCAGAGGCCGCAAAGAAAGCAGGTCGCACCTTGGGTGACCACCCTGATGGCGGGGCTGTTGAGATGAAACGTGGCAGATTCGGCCCTTATATTGAGCATAATAAGCTGCGTGCCCCTGTTCCGCGCGGCACAGATATGGAAACTGTGACGCTTGAGATGGGCCTTGAATGGCTTGCCAAAAAAGCAGCAGCGCCTGCAAAGAAAAAAGCGAAGAAAGCGGGCAAGAAAAAGACAGCTACGAAGAAAAAGACAGCGACCAAAAAGAAGGCCACGGCTAAGAAAGCGCCTGCCAAGAAAAAGGCGGCGGCTAAAAAGGCCGCAAAGGCCAAAGCATAGTGGCACCTGTAACGAATGACGCTATTATCGCTGTCCTACAAGAGGCACCCGGCCCGCTTGAAATGCGTGAGCTATCGAAAGCCTTGTCCCTGTTGCCAGAAGACAGATATGGGTTAAAGGCACAATTGCGCAAAATGGTCGAAGAAGGCGTTCTTTTTATCGATGATAAAAGACGCGTCCGCCTCGCCACCCATATGCCTGAGGTTTGCATGGCAGAGGTCATCTCTTATGATGATGATGGCTATGGTGCGTTGAAAATCCTGTCGCAAGATATTGATGAAGCGCTATTGGCGCGTGCTGAGATTAGCCTTATGCCAGAGCGCAAAAGAGGCCGTATCCCGCAAATTGGCGCGCGCATTTTGGCACGTATGGTGCAATATGGGCCTGACCAGTATGAAGCACGTGTTCTGCGCATTCTGCCGGAACGCAAAGATCGCTTTTTTGGCCGTATTGTCCGCTTTAGAGGCGGTTTAGGTATTGAAGGCGCCGAAAAAGGTGCCAGACGTATCACAGAGCTTGCCAGAGGTGGTGAGGTCAAGGCCAAGCTAGATGATTTGGTCGAAGCTGAGATGAATGATGCCAAGGGCAAAATTTCGAAAACAGCCAGCATTGTGTCCAATTTTGGGCCCGCCAATAGCGCGGCGGCCTTTATCCAGATGGCAATTGCTGAATTTGATATCCCACACCATTTCTCTGATGAGATTCTAGCGGCAACCGCAAAAGCAACAGTCCCTGAATTAGGGGCGCGTGTTGATTTGCGTGATACGCCTTTGGTGACAATTGATGGGGCTGATGCCAAGGATTATGATGATGCTGTCTTTGCCGAGCCGCATGGTGATGGCTGGCGCATTATTGTGGCGATTGCGGATGTATCTGCCTATGTGCTGGCTGATAGCGCGCTCGATCAAGAGGCGGTCAAGCGCGGTAATTCAGTGTATTTGCCAGGCACAGTTATCCCTATGTTGCCAGAAGCCTTGTCAAACGGCATGTGCTCGCTTGTCCCGCATGAGGATAGAGCCTCTCTGGCGGTGGAAATCATCCTTGATAAGACAGGCCAGAAGAAAAGCCACCGCTTTATGCGTGCGCTTATCAAAAGCCATGCCAGATTGACCTATGATGCGGTGCAGTCGATGTATGAGGGCACGGCTGATGAGCGTGATATTGGTGCCCCAGATGGCGCGATACATCATCTATTTGGCGCATGGCACAATTTATTTGCGGCCCGTGAGGCGCGTGGCACGCTGAATTTGAACGTGCCTGAAAAGCGCGTGATGCTCAATGAGGCAGGCCAGCCAGCTTCGATTGAGGTGCGCGAACAAAAGCATGCCCATCGCCTGATTGAAGAATTTATGATCCTTGCCAATATCTGCGCGGCAGAAGAGCTAGAGGCGCGCGGGCAATTATGCGTTTACCGCACGCATGACCGCCCTGATATGGAAAAGATTGACGGTTTGCGCGAATTAGCAGACGCGCTAGAGATCCCCTTTGCAAAGGGACAGGTGGTAAGCCCCCATCGCTTTAATCAATTGCTTGCCCGTGTCAAAGACACCCCTGAAGAGCAGATGGTCAATGATGCGGTTCTGCGGTGCCAGTCGCGCGCTGTTTATGATTGCGAGAATAAGGGCCATTATGGCCTATCGCTAACCCGCTATGCGCATTTCACATCTCCGATTAGACGCTATGCTGATTTGCTGGTGCATCGTGCTTTGATACAATCATGCGCGCTTGGGCCAGAGACGCAATCAGTGCAAGAATTTGATGCGCTTAGTCAAATTTGCGCCTCGATTAGTAAAACAGAACAAGTCGCCGCAAAGGCAGAGCGCCGCACAACAGATAGGCTTGTGGCCTGTCTGTATGAGCCGCAGGTTGGCCGCCAGCTAGAGGTGACTATCACAGGGCTGACGAATTTTGGTATTTTTGCCAGTTTTGATGACAGAACCGCTGAGGGCTTTATGCCATTTCGCTCTCTGCCAGAAGACTATTACGAGCTAGATCAAGGCAATAGCCGCCTTGTCGGCCGCCGGCGTGGCACCGTCTTTGCACTTGGTGCAACGGTAACCGCGCAAATTGAATCAGTTGAACCTGCCTCAGGCGGTATATTGCTGACATTCTTGGATGGGGGAGAGTATGATAAATCTGTCATCACCAAAAGACGCCCCGCAAGAGGCAAGCGGCCTAATGCTGGTAAAGGTAAATCCGGAAAATCCAGAAAATCTGGTAAATCTGGGGGCAGAAGGCGCTAAGTAACTTTTTGCGCTACCAACATGCAAAGCTTATTGACAATTACCGACAAATAACGCATGTTGCGGCCTCAGAATTACGTAATCCCTTTGTTTATAAGGAAATGTGAGAGATGGCAAAGCCAGCAACACTTCAAATCAGACTTGTTAGCACAGCTGACACAGGCTACTTCTATGTCACAAAGAAGAACCCTCGCACAAAGCCTGAAAAGCTTGAGCTAAAGAAATATGATCCACGTGCACGCAAGCATGTGATCTTCCGCGAAGCCAAAATTAAGTAGCTCCGGAGACATATTATGCGTCTTGGTATTGACCTAGGCGGAACAAAAATTGAAGCCGCGATCATTGATGATAGCGGCTCTTTTATTTGCCGCGAACGTGTTTCTACACCCAAAGAATATAGTGATATCATGCAGGCGATTAAAGGCGTGCGTGACCAAGTGGCAGACGCGCATGGCTATGAAGGCCCTGTCGGCATTTGCACACCTGGCAGTGTTTCTAAGGCAAGCGGCCTTATGCAAGGCTCTAATTCGCAAGCTTTGAATGGTCGCAACCTTGTGGCTGATTTGCAAGCCGCTCTCAACACGCCTGTGCGCATTTCAAATGATGCGAATTGCTTCGCCCTATCAGAGGCGATTGATGGCGCTGGCGCTGGCTATGACAGCGTGTTTGGCGTGATTATCGGCACGGGCTGTGGCGGCGGCATTGTCGTTGATCAAAAGATTGTTGGCGGCGTCAATGGTATCGCCGGCGAATGGGGGCACGTCCCTCTTCCTTGGCCTGTTGACCATGAATATGAAAATCATGATTGCTGGTGTGGCCGTACAGGCTGTCTTGAGACATATATTTCAGGCACAGGGCTAGAGCTAGATTATTTCCGCATTGCGAATGAAAAGCTGAACGCCAAAGATATTCTGGCAAAGGCAGAAGCCGGCGATATTGTCGCTGATTCTGTTCTGCAGGTGCTAGAAGATAGAATTGGCCGTGGTCTTGCGATGATTATCAATATCCTTGACCCAGATGCGATTGTGCTTGGCGGTGGTCTGTCAAACATTGACCGTCTCTATACCAATGTGCCGCGCAAATGGCCGGGCTATGTGTTCTCAAAATCAATTGAGACCAAATTGCTCAAGCCAACCTATGGCGATTCAAGCGGCATTAGAGGGGCAGCGTACCTATTTAACGATTAATCATGATAAGAGCTTAGCCACAAGTGGGGCTAGGCTCTTTTTCTAGGTCTTTCATGGTCGCTTCTAACTCAAAGTCACCATAATCAATCACATAATAAGGCACGACGCCATTATCCTGCATCTGGAAGCTTATCTCATAGCTTGGCAGACCTGATGTTGTTTCAGGGTCAAAATAAGCCACCTGCACCGGATAATAGGCCTCTGCCAATAGCGTAGACTCACCCATTGCGGCGCGCTTATCCTTATCAAATGGCTGTTTTTTGCCAATAATAACACTTGTCTTTTTCAGCGCATCGTCCGGTTTGGCACCAAAGAAGATATGGCTGGTGAAAAAATTCTTGCCCGCGCGTGCTTGTTTCAAAATTTCAATGGTTTGCGCGACCGGAAAATAGGTATCATCTGGCAGGTTCAGCGCATTATCAGGCGCGATGGAAAAAAAAGCCTCCCCTGCCCGGCTATTTGGCGCTGTTTGTTGGGCAAAGCCATCAAAGCTCAGATCATCTTCATAGTTTGAACTCTCATCAATCGCAAAGCTGAATAAATCGCCCTCAAGCCCTTCATAGCTCTCAAATAATGAGGCCATATAAATCTCATTACCATCTTCAAAGCGCATTTGCATGATGTAATCTTCGCCAGATTTCCAGCCATCACATTCACGCACAATGCGAAAGATAGTCTTGCCCGTAATCGCCTCTAACGCCACCTCAGGCGAGGCCTCCTTCATGCTTAACTCATAGGTCACCTGATGAGACGCAAGATCAATCGCCAAGGCAGGTGATGCGACCATGAGAGCGGCTGTTGTCATTGTTGCCAACAGCCCGTTTTTTGCAAGCACTACCATTATGCGACACCTTTCTTAGCTATCTGTGACCCCCTTGAAGTTAGTGTAAGATCGTAAAAAAGCAAGCACGCACTAGTTGGAAGTCACCTCTTTGTAGGTCCAATTCATGGGGCCTATGCGTGACAGTTTTTCAGACAATCATTTGGTAAAATGCGCAAGATGCTCTATATGATATGCTATGTCCTATACCCCGCTTGTCATCACCAAACAATCTGACCTCGATACGGCCCTCGCCACCATTCAAAAAGGGGCGATGTTTGCCATTGATACTGAGTTTTTGCGCGAGAAGACGTATTATCCGCAATTATGCCTTATCCAAATCGCCGGCAATGGCATTCATTTTGCGATTGACCCGCTCATCAAAGAGTTAGATTTCAGTGCCTTATGGGCATTACTGGCAGATGAGAGCATTGTCAAAGTCTTTCATGCGGGCCGCCAAGATATTGAGATTTTCTATCATCTGACAGGGACTGTGCCGCAAAATATATTTGATAGCCAAATTGCGGCAATGGTCTGCGGTCTTGGCGATCAGGTTGGCTATGATAAGCTGGTGCAACATTTCCTTGGCAAGGTGATTGATAAATCATCCCGCTTCACAGATTGGTCAAAACGCCCCCTATCTGACAAGCAAATCAGCTATGCGCTTGATGATGTTATCCATCTTGAGAAAATTTACCCGTTATTATGCGAACAGCTGGCCAATGAAAATAAGCTGGATTGGATCGCAGATGAAGCCAAAATTGTCAGCGCGCTTGATACTTATGCGATTGACCCGTGGCAAATTTACAAGCGCATTAAGGTGCGCACGAACAAACAGATTGTCCTTAACCGCCTCAAGCATCTAGCGGCCTTCCGCGAGACTGAGTGCCAAAAACGTGATTTACCACGCGGCCGATTCCTCAAAGATGAGACCTTGATGGATTTAGCCGCAACCGCGCCTAAGACACCTGAAGCTGTTGGCAAAATCAGAGGTCTTAGCAACCAAAAAAATGGCTGGCTGACGGGGCAAATCATTGCCACCATCAAAAAAGCGGATGACAGTGATAAAGCAAGCTGGCCCGAATTGCCGGCGCGCACCAAGACAGAACGTGCCCCTGCCGCTGTCTTAGAGATGTTGCGCGTTTTGTTAAAGCATGTGTGCGAGGATTCTGCCGTCGCCCCGCGCCTAATTGCTTCTGCGCATGATCTTGAACGCCTCGCCCTCTCAGATGATGGTGACCAGCAGGTGTTGCAGGGTTGGCGCTATGAAGTCTTTGGCAAAAAGGCGCTTGCGATGAAGGCTGGTAAAATTGGCATGGCCCTTGATAAGGGTGAAATGCGCTTTTTTGACCTATAGGGTTGAGTTATAAAACCCGCCATCAAGCAAGATATTCTGTCCTGTCACAAAGCCTGAATGGGCCGAACAAAGCCACGCACAAGCAAAGCCAAATTCAGCAATCTCCCCAAGTCGCTTCGTCGGGTTGCGCTCTTCTAATTGCGCGCGCGCGTCATCATGGCTGATATTCTGCGCTCTAGCGGTATTGCCGATGAGCATCTCGATACGGTCTGTATTGAACTGGCCAGGCAACAGGCCGTTAATAGTCACATTATGACGCGCCACCTCGCGCGATACGCCTGCCACAAACCCCGTCAGGCCCGCACGTGCCGCATTAGACAGGCCAAGCGCCGGGAT
>DBMZ01000036.1:23507-28244 GCA_002299005.1 Alphaproteobacteria bacterium UBA685
CAGGGGTGGTGATATCACAGGCATAGGTCGCGATTTCTACGCCTGTCAATTGGCGCAGATGCGCCGCAGATGCCTCAAGCGCGTCTTGCCCCCTTGCGCACATAACAAGATTAACCCCTGCCTTAGCCAACGCCTCAGCGCATCCATAGCCAAGCCCTTTTGAGGAGGCACATACCAACGCCTTCTTGCCGCCAATTCCAAAATCAAGCATCGCCTGCTCCTGTTATGTTTCATCTTCTTCTTGAAAAAGGGAGCGGATAAGAGCTGTTGTCACAGGCCTTTTTTCCGCCAAGGAAATTTTATCAATCGCCTGCACAATTTCCGCAAGCGCCTCATAGCTTCTATCAACGCGCATCAAGATATAGCGCATCGCAGGCTCTGCGACCTGACATTGACGGTTGGCAAAATATTTATCCAACAACGCTTCGAGCAACACATCATCAGGCATCGCCACCTGTTGCGCGGCAAGAGAGCGCATGCGCGAGGCTAAATCTGGCAGACGCCACTTCATCTGTGATAGGGGATCTTGGCTTGTGATAAAGGCTGATTTGCCTGTTTCGGCCAAGTAATTCATGAAATGAAACAAGGCTTCTTCATCCCACGCGCCACCATCATTCACCCCATCTAAGATATAACCATCATAAGGGGCGAGCATTTCACGCTCAAACCGCGACATTTTCACAAGCGTTAGCGCATGAATCTTGGCCCCAAATATCGAGGCTAAATGTGATTTACCGCATCCCTTTGGCCCATAGATGTTCACCGCATGATAAGGGGCTGGCCAATCGGGCCATTTTTCAACCCACCCAAAGGCAAGCTGGTTCGCTTGGGTAACAAAGAAATCTTTCACCGCCGCATTATCTGGCAGAACAAGTGATAAAGGTAATTGGCTCATTATCTGATAACAGCCTTATCGTCGGTAAATGACAAGGCATAGCCCAAAGGGGTCAGCGCGTAACGCAACGCATCCACCGAGCCATTCATATCAATTAAAATCGTCGCCTTTGCCATCGGCTTGGGCGCATTCCGCCCCTCTATCACTTGCGTGCTGGTTTGATTATCGGCGTCATTTTCAGGCTCATTATTGGCCGCAAGCATCAAGGTTGAAATGCGGTTAATCACTGGCAGCGCTTCTAATGATTGTCTCTTGGCAAGCCATTCTTGGTGTGAGGCAAAAGAAACCTCTGCTATCAGCGTGTTTGAAACCCCCTCTTTGCGCAGATTAGCCTTTTGCCAGCCTTGCGCTAATATTTCTGCCACCTGTTGGCTAAAGGCCATCATCTGCGCCTCATAATCAGCTCTCGCGCCCTGAAAGACCTTATCAGCGACAGGGGCTATCACATTGCCTTCACGGTCGAATAGGATCGCCTGCATATCCAATTGCGGCTCACCTTCTTTGAGGGTGACAAGCGCTCTTGCCCATAGGATTTGTGCGGCCTTTGTGCGCGCGATGGCTTTTTGCAAGACACCCCTATCAGCTTGCAAGAGCTTCTCAGCTTTGATTTGCCGCTCATTCACAAGCGTTGGCGGTAATGTGGCATAGCGCAAAAGCCCTGTATTCGCCTCAGCTTGCCCGCGCCATAGCGACAGCCACGGATGCGTTACCTGCCAAGCTCTGGTCCCTGCCCCATCAGCAAAAACAGGCACAATCAAGATAAGCGGGCTTGTCACCTCGGCCCATGCCAGATCTGCTTCGGCAAACAAAGCGCGCATTTGATCAGGCGAAAAACAAATATCAATCTCAGCAATATAGCGGCTAGGAAGAGATGTTTCTGTGCGAATATGCACCAGCTCTACCAGTGATTCTGGTACCACTGATTCTGGCAATACTGACATTGTCTCAGGCAAAGATGCGAGCAATAAGCGGCGCAACACGGTCTGGAACGCCTCTTGATGCGCGTCAATCATCGATAGCCTCTGCGCCTCATTGGCCGTCTCGGCGGTGCGGTCGATAGCGATATTGCTATGGCCAAACACCTCATTTTGACACGCAGAATCTGCATAAACAGGCTTGTTTATGACTAAACAGACCAATAAGATTGTGGTAAGCTTCAAATTCACAAAATTAATCCCTTAGTGCCGAAATTATAAGCGTTTATGATACGCGATATCAGATGGGCCAGAAGGCACCACAGCCTTAGTATAACGACAATATCTAAAGAGACTAGTATGACTGATAAAAAGAATGAAGCCGGCTTAACATATCGTGATGCTGGTGTGGATATTGACGCTGGCGAGGCGCTTGTGGATGCGATTAAACCAGAAGCAAAACGCACTATACGCAAAGGCTCTAACCCTGAATTAGGTGGCTTTGGCGGGCTGTTTGACCTCAAGGCAGCGGGGTATAAAGACCCTATCTTGGTTTCTGGCACAGATGGTGTTGGCACCAAATTGGAAATTGCCAAACATATGAATTACCACCGCACATTAGGCATTGATCTGGTTGCCATGTGTTCAAACGACATCTTGGCGCAAGGTGCCATGCCCCTGTTTTTCCTAGATTATTTCTCAACAGGTAAATTAGACGTGGCGGTTGGCAAAGACATTGTTGCAGGCATTGCAGATGGTTGTATTGAGGCTGGTTGCGCGCTTATTGGCGGTGAGACAGCCGAGATGCCAGGCGTCTATGGTGACGGCGATTATGATTTGGCAGGCTTTTGTGTTGGCGCAGTTGAGCGTGACCAAATCCTGACCAAAGGACTTGTAAAAGAAGGTGATAAAATCATCGCCCTGCCATCATCAGGTGTGCATGCCAATGGCTTCTCCTTAGTGCGCAAAATCATCGAAGTAAATGGTGCTAGCTTGCATGATCCGGCGCCCTTTGCGAAAAATCAATCTCTTGGCATGGCCTTATTGGCGCCAACGCGGATTTACACTGACCCTGTGATGGCGGCAATGGCGACAGGCGGGCTAACCGGTGTCGCGCATATCACAGGCGGCGGTTTGATTGAAAACCCGCCTCGTGTCTATGATGACGGTCTGTCTGCGAAATTATCCCTGAAATCACGCCCTTTGCCGCCTTTGTTCCAATGGTTGAAGCAGGCTGGCAATCTGTCTCATTATGAGCTGGCAAGAACCTTTAATTGCGGCATTGGCATGCTGGTTTATGTGTCTGCTGATAAGGCAGAGGCCGCGTTAGAAGCTATCAAGCTGACAGGCGAAGATGCCTTTATGATTGGTGAGATGGTCGCGCGCACCGACGAGCCTGTTATCCTAGACGGCATAGATGAGGCATTTGCCTGATATGGCGGTTAAATTTGCTATTCTCATCTCTGGGCGCGGCAGTAACATGCTGGCGCTTGCCGATAGAATGGCCCCTGTCAAAGATAAGGCCGAGATAACGCTTGTTGCGGCGGATAAATCCTGTGCAGGCCTTGCGCTTGCCAAGGAGCGAGGTATCGCAACGAAGCTATGCGCTTATCAAGGGCGCACAAAAAGCGAGGCTGAGGCAGAATTAGCAAGAGAGATTGAAGAAAGCGGTGCGGATTATATCTTGCTTGCTGGCTTTATGCGGGTGTTATCTGCCTCCTTTGTGAACCGTTTTGAAGGACGTATCTTGAATATCCACCCGTCCCTATTGCCAAAATATAAGGGGCTTAACACGCATCAGCGCGCGCTTGATGCTGGTGACACGCATCATGGGGTGAGTGTTCACCTTGTCACCGCAGGCCTTGATGAAGGGCCGCTGATTGCGCAAGCGGCGATTAACATCCTCACAGGTGATGATGAAGTTAGCCTGTCGGGGCGCCTTCTGCCACTAGAGCATGCGCTTTATGGCGCGGCTGTGATGGCATTGATTGACGGCTCTCTTACGCGCGATGGCAACGCCTATCACTGGCATAAATGCCCGCATATCAGTGCTGATTTGGGGCAATTACGCCTGCCATCATTTCGCCTGCCATCTTAACAGCTTTGGCTTGATTTTCTGACAGAGGCACGGCATAAGAGGGGCGTAGTTTTTGATCGGGTCACCTTGTGACCTTAAATTCGTGGGGGCTCTTGCTATGAACACTGAAGATTTTGATAAGCACGCCAAAGCTAATCTTGCCATTTATGAGAATGTTATAAACTTCTCAAAGATCGTCACAGCCGCTGTGATTGTAACGCTTGTCGCTATGGCGATTTTCTTGCTCTAATCGTTAAGAGCACAAGTTTTAACGCATAAAAAAGCCGCCCTATCGTCATGATATGGGCGGCTTTTATTATTTTAGCATTTTGTCTTATCAGACAAATTAGCCAACGATTTCAGCGTCTGTGAAGAAATGCGCGATTTCGATTGCGGCATTCTCAAGGCTGTCTGAACCATGAACTGAGTTTGCTTCGATTGACTCAGCGAATTCCTTACGGATTGTGCCGGCATCAGCGTCTGCTGGGTTTGTTGCGCCCATCACACCGCGGTAAGCCGCAACAGCGTCATCACCTTCTAGCACCTGTACAACAACAGGACCAGAAGTCATGAATTCAACAAGCTCGCCATAGAATGGGCGCTCTTTGTGAACGGCATAAAACTCACCAGCTTGGTCTGATGTCATGTGGATACGCTTTTGTGCGATGATACGAAGACCTTTTGCTTCGATCATTGCGTTGATTGCGCCTGTAAGATTGCGACGTGTCGCATCTGGCTTAATGATAGAAAAAGTGCGTTGCTGTGCCATGATAGAGCTACCTTTTAACTTTCGATATGGATAAGAGACAAGCCAAAAGGCCTGATATTTTCTGCGCTATATAGGGCGTTTT
>DBMZ01000036.1:28471-31518 GCA_002299005.1 Alphaproteobacteria bacterium UBA685
CGCTCAATGCCTTCCACTGCCCTCTTGCGTGGGCAAGCTCTTCCTCATCCTTGCCATTGAAGATGATAAAACATCTCTCATAGGCGGTCATATCGCGCACGCCTTGACCAGCCATTAAAATCGCAAATTCTGCCTCAATTTGGTTTTTATCGCCATCAGAGCTAATCCAAATATCAGCAAATTCTGCGCCATCATCCCCATCAATTCCATGGGCAAGAAAGCTTAAATCACGCAGAGTCCATAAATCACGGCTGATATTTTGGCACGCCTCTTTTGGGGCATGAATCACCACTTTTTTGGCAATGGCGGCGGCTTTCTCGCTTAGTTGCGCCGCCAATGCCCCTGTCTCATCACTTGCCAGTTGGTAGAAATCGACATGTTGTAATTTATCAGCCATTGGCTCGCTTACCCACTCCTTAAGCGTGCCAATTTTCAGCCAGATCATTCAGCATACGAACGCCAAAGCCTGTGCCGCCTGATGGGTGCGCATGGCCTGCCTTATCTGCCCAAGCCTTACCAGCCATATCGATGTGCGCCCAAGGTGTGCCCTCATCAACAAAGCGCTCAAGGAAACAAGCCGCTGTGATAGAACCGCCCCACGGGCCGCCAATATTCTTCATATCGGCAATGTGAGATTCTAACATCTTATGATAGCTGTCCCCCATTGGCATTGGCCAGCATGGCTCTGCGGTTGCCTTACCAGATTGCTTAATCGCGTTTGTAAGGCTCTCATCATTTGAGAAAAGCCCGGCATAATCCTTGCCAAGCGCCACAAGAATCGCGCCTGTCAAAGTCGCCAAATCGACAATCATTTGCGGCTTGAACTTGTCCTGGCAATAAGTCAGACAGTCAGCTAGCACTAGGCGACCTTCGGCATCTGTGTTGATAACCTCAATCGTCTGGCCTGACATTGAGGTCACCACATCACCAGGACGTTGGGCATCGCCATCAGGCATATTTTCGACAAGGCCGATAATGCCAACGACATTGCGCTTGACCTTACGGCTGGCAATCGCACACATCGCGCCGGTAACAGCCGCCGCGCCGCCCATATCCCATTTCATATCTTCCATGCCTTTTGGTGGCTTCAAAGAGATGCCGCCTGTATCAAAACAAACGCCCTTGCCAACATAGGCAATCGGCGCTTCTTCGCCGCCGCCTTGCCATTTCATGACAACCATCTTGGATTCGCGGCGTGAGCCCTGCCCAACACCAAGCAACGCGCCCATGCCAAGCTTTGTCATCATCGCCTCATCAAGCACATCCACCTCAAGGCCAAGCGCGCGCAAAGCTTCGCAACGAGCGGCAAATTCTGCTGGATATAGCACATTGGCAGGCTCAGTTATCAAATCACGCGCCATAAATACGCCGGCAAGCATGCCCTTAGCATCTTCAAAAGCTGCTTCCAAAGCGCCCGCATCATCATGACCGACCCCTAGCATGATCGCCTCATTAATGTCTTTTTTGGTGAAATAGCTATTAAACTCATAAGATTGTGATAGCGCGCCATATAAGAATGCGACCTGCAAATCGTCTGATAGGGCCATGCTTTGGATTGTCGCGCGCATCACCTTATGTGTGCGAAGCGCTTTATAGAGCGCGGCACCAGCTGCCTCTGCGTCTAGCGTGGTTTCAATCTGCGCGCCAATGCCAAGCATCAGATACGTGCCATTTGTGCCATCTGTCATCACATGAAAGGCTGATTGGCCCATCTTGCCTTCAAATGAGCTAGCATCGGCTATTTGCTTCATCAATGCGCCATCGTCAGCACTTCCCGATACAGCGTTTAGCGCCGAATTGGCCAAAATCACCTGAGCCGCGGTGCCTGATAAGCAAGAGAATTCAATTGATAAATGGGCAGACATGACCACTCCTAAAAAACAAGTTTTAATTGGCGCCTACAACATCATGGTAAAATGTTGAAAACAATCTAAATTTTGCATGAAACTACTTTGCCATCTATCCTATGAATATGCTAGACACAAATATAGCTTTTGTTGCCCTCAGCCCGGTTGATGTTGCCATATAATTGTGACAGTTTTACATCAGCGGCAAAACAACAAAAAGCGCAACGGAAACAACTTTTTAATATGTGGGTCGTACGGACCGCAAGTCAAGCTAATCGCAGGTGAGCACTCATAGATGCGACTTCATCGCTATTTATTTACCCAATATGCACAAGTCATGCTGATGGTGCTTGCTAGCCTTATCACGGTGGTATGGCTAAACCAAACCTTGCAACTGCTTGAATTGGTCGTCAATAAGGGCAGCCCTCTCATCGGCTTTCTTGTGCTATCTGTTTTGGCATTGCCCTTATGGCTTTTGCAGGCTGTGCCGATTGCCTTATTCATTGCCATTTTGTGGGTGATAAATAAAATCACCTCAGACCGTGAACTTGTCGCCATGCAAGCCGCCGGATGGAGCGTGCGCCAATTTGCCGTTGCCCCCCTAGCGCTTGGCATGATTTGCACAATATTTTTGGCCTTTAATTCGGTTGTTCTTTTGCCCTCAGGATTTGGCGCTTTCAAAGAGCGACAATCAGCTTTGCGAGCGGCCATCCCGCGTATCTTATTGCAAGATAAGGTTTTTGTTGACCTCGCGCCAAACCTCACCATTTTCATTGATGAGCGTATATCGAAGACACAAGTGCGCAATGTGTTCATCCAAGATAAAAGAGACCGCGAAAATATCACGACATTAACCGCGTCAATTGGCCAATTTTTGAATGAAAATGGCCAGCCTATTCTTGTGCTTGAAAATGGCGAGCGCTCGCAATTAGATAAAGACGGCCAAGCAAGTGCGACGCTCTATTTTGAGCAATATAAGCTTAATTTCTCGCGCAGTGTCACCTCACAAGAACAGCGCCGTGTTCTTGATATGAATGAAGATAGCATTGCCAATTTATTAAACCCTGAGACGTCGATCTCTGAGAAGTATGTTAGCCAGCGCGTAGCCTATGGCCATTATCGCATCACTAGCCCCTTCCTTGCAATCACGCTTGCGTTAATCGCAGTTGCCGCGATGACACGGGGTCGACTGAGAGATGA
>DBMZ01000036.1:31723-34814 GCA_002299005.1 Alphaproteobacteria bacterium UBA685
CCGCACGGCTTTAAGCTCTCTGGAAAGCAGGTGGCACGCTCATGAAAATTTTGCCGCCATTTCAGTTAAGCTATTATTTTGCCAAGAAATATCTATTCTGGATTTTGCTCACAATGGGCTGTCTGCTTGCCTTTGTGATACTCATTGACGCGGTAGAGCTTTATCGCCGCTTTAACAATGTCGCCTCTGATAGATCAAGCATTGTGATTTTATGGTTATTATTTGTTGGCATGCCCGAAAAAATAGACCTGCTACTGCCGTTTAGTGTGTTATTTGGCTCAATCCTGTGCTTTCAAAATTGGTCAAAGACAAATGAATTTGTGGTCGCCAGAGGGTTTGGGCAAAATATTTGGCAAGCCCTCTCACCCGTCATTTTGACCGTCATCGTCATTGGTTCTGTGCAGAATGTCGTCCTAAACCCAATAAAATCTGCGACTATCTCGGTTCAAAGTGAAATAAAAGCTGATATATTTGGCAGACAAGATTCAGGTAAATTATCAATTTCAGCCTCAGGTGTGTGGCTAAGAGATATGAATGCCGAAAATAACATGATTATTCATGGGCCAAGCCTGTCATTAAGCGACTATCGCATTAATGAGCCGATTATTTATAATATTGATAATAATGGCGCGATAAAATGGCGGATGACGGCAAAGGCAATGACCTTGAGTGATGATGGGTGGTTTGTCGAACAAGCGGCCATGAGTGACACGCTTGGCGCAACCACTGCGTTAAATGATATCGTGCTGCAAACATCTATGAAGCCAATTGACTTTGCGCGCACCACACAAAGCCCTGAGACGGTCTCCATTTTTGGCCTGCCTGGTTTTATTGATATGCTGAATAATACCGGCCTGCCCTCAAATGAGCATAAGGTTTATTTTCAACAGCAATTATCAAACCCGTTAAGGTTATTAGGGCTTAGCCTGTTGGCGGCCTGTTTCACGCTCCTGCGCTTTAGCCGCATGCCACGCTACAAATTAATGGCCTTGGGCGTTGCGATTGGGTTTGCCGTGTATTTTTTAACAGATTTTGTATATTTACTTGGCGCAAATGCGCGTCTGCCTGTTATGTTGGCAGGATGGGGTCCAGCCATTTCAATCTGCCTCATTTCTGGCTTTATTCTAGCTCGCTCGGAAGATAAATAATGATATCATTCATGCACACACACGCACTGACGAAAAGAGGCTCTATCATGCGCTTTATCGCGCCAATTATGGCCCTATTATGCGCTCTTATGATGCCAGCGAGCTTGCATGCGCAGACGGTCAAAGTTGTGGCTGTGGTCAATGGCGAGGCCATTACCAATCTTGATCTCGAAAATAGGCTGAATTATCTGCTTAGTGCGACAGGACTCTCAATCACCGACGAGAATGAACAGCAATTGAAAGATGACGTTCTTCAAATGCTGATTGACGATACATTAAAGCTTATGGAAGCACGTCGCTTAGTGCCAAATTTGATTGAACCTGGCCGGGCGCAAGCGCGCGAGATGGTCAATGATACCTATCAAGATGGCAATGTCGCCGCTGGCACAAAATTGCGTGAACTAGGTCTAGACAGGCAAATTATCGAAGAGAAGACCGCCGCAGATATTATTTGGGCCACCTTATTGCGCGATCGTTATAAGCCACAATTTGATAATGCCGATAAATTGGCCAACCAAGCGCTAGAGCGTATGCGGGCAGATTTAAGCCAGCCGCAAGTTAAGCTATCTGAGATTGTCTTGGCACCAACCGCCGATAGAGGCCCTGCTGAAAATCTTGAGATTGCCGGCCAAATGATTGACGCCATTAAGCAAGGTGCTGATTTTGCGGCTATTGCACGCCAATATTCTGCGGCTGGTTCAGCAAAAGATGGCGGCTCACTTGGCTGGCTTGTTTTGAAAACCCTGCCAGCTTCTTTTGCAGAGGCCGTTGAAAATGCCCCATCAGGTGCGCTATTGCCGCCCATCAATCAAGATGGCGTCATCTATATTCTGCGCAAAGATGGCGTGCGGGCCAAAGGGCTAATAGACCCGTCTCAAGCGCGTGTTGATATTGCCAGAGCCCTGCTACCTCTGCCCGCTGATATCTCCTCATCAGACCAGCTTATCGCCGCCGGCCAATTGCAAAAGCGCAGTGAGACAGCCCGTTCTTGTGATGATATCGCCGCGCTAAACACAGAATTAGGTTCTGGCGAGCCGTCTTTTTTGAATGGTTTGGAAGTGGGGTCTATCACCCCTAATCTGCGCAGTTTTATCCAAGATTTGGCGGTTAATACACCATCAGAGCCTTTAAATTTTGCCGAAGGTATGGTGGTCTTTATGATTTGCAGACGCACCATGCCAGAGGTCGCACTGCCGTCTATAGAAAATTTGAAAAATAGTGAATTGAATAAGATTTTCGCCATTATTTCAAATCGCTATTTGTTGCGTTTGCGCCGCGCGGCAACCATTGATACGCGCCTATAATGTGGCAATAGCAATGCAAGCACCGCTTATTATAACACCAGGAGATCCAGCAGGTATTGGCCCCGAAATTGCGCTAAAGGCCCTTACAAGCGATCCGGTGTTGCGCGGTAAGTCTGTTCTTATGGGCCAGATAAGCCATTTGCGATCTGTTGCCAAAGCCTGTGAGATTGACGCTCACTATAAAAGCTGGGTGCCGGGTGCGCCCTTAGATAGTGATGCGATTAATCTGCTTGAGGTCACATGGCCTGCGCCGATTGAGGCTGGCATGCCCAACGCGTTAAATGCGCCGCTGATTATCCATGCGATTGAAATGGCCACAAGCCTTGCCTATCAGGGCCATGTATCAGGCATCATCACCTGCCCGATTGCCAAAGCTTCTTTATATGAGGCAGGCTTCTCATATCCCGGGCATACAGAGTTTTTAGGCGCATTATCTGGCGATAAAACACCGATTATGATGCTTGCCAACAACCAGCTTCGCGTCGTGCCCGCAACCATCCATATCGCGCTTACAGAGGTGAGCCACGCTATCACCAAAGAGGGCCTTGCCTCTCTTATCGCGCGCGTCGCATCAGCCTTGAAGACAGATTTTGGTATTGCCGCCCCAAAGATAGCTATTTGCGGCCTCAACCCGCATGC
>DBMZ01000036.1:34962-37875 GCA_002299005.1 Alphaproteobacteria bacterium UBA685
CGCCCAAAATAGCCTTGGCGAAAAGGCGCATATTAGCGGCCCTTTTGCGGCTGACAGCCTGTTTCAACCAGATAAATTAGCCCATTTCGACTGTGTGATTGGCATGTATCATGACCAAGTGCTGATACCTGTGAAAACGATTGATTTTCATGGCTCAGTCAATATCACGCTTGGGTTAGACTTTATCCGCACCTCACCAGATCATGGCACAGCTTTTGATATTGCTGGCAAGAACCTTGCGCGTGCAGATAGCCTTGTAAATGCGCTCTATTTTGCTGATCAAATGGCCGCCCATAGAACCACCCAAAACGGGTAACATCCTTTTTCAAAAGGCCTCACATGCCAGACCAAAAAACCATTCGCGCAAATATCGCCGCCCTGCCCCCGCTTAGCACATTAGTGTCTGATAACCAGCTTAATGCCAAAAAATCATTGGGGCAGAACTTCTTATTTGATTTAAACCTTACCGCCAAAATCGCGGCTCAATCGCTTATCAACACTGGCACGATTATCGAAGTTGGCCCTGGCCCCGGCGGCTTAACGCGCGCGCTTTTAACAGAGACTGAGGCTGATATTATTGCGGTTGAAAAAGATCGGCGTGCGATTGGCTTTTTAGACCATCTTGTGATGGCCGCAGATGGGCGCTTGCAAGTCCAAGAGGCTGATGCGCTAAAAGCACCCTTGTGGGAGTATGGCACGGCCCCGCGCGCGATTGTCGCCAACCTGCCCTATAATATTGCGACGACTTTATTGCTGAATTGGCTAGCGCATGCGACCTCATTTACCAGCTTTGTTTTGATGTTCCAAAAAGAAGTGGCGATGCGCATTTGCGCTGAACCATCAACATCTGCCTATGGCCGCCTTAGCATCATAAGCCAATGGCTCACTCAAACAGACTATTTGTTTGATATCCCGCCAGAAGCCTTTGTGCCGGCGCCAAAGATCACATCAACAGTCGTACGCCTTGTGCCGCGCGCAGAACCTTTATTCCCTTGCAAAATGGCAACATTGGAACAGGTGACGGCCAAAGCCTTTTCACAAAGGCGCAAAATGCTACGCGCCAGCTTTAAGAGCCTTGGCGGTGAGACCATGTTAAAAGAAGTAGGGATAGACCCCACAATGCGCCCGCAAGATCTTGAAATTGAGGGGTTTTGCGCATTAGCACGACATCTTGAAGGGCAGATATAAGCGCCTTACTCAATAAGAGGTATCGCGCAGTTGCTTCACAAAATCAGATAGACCAATTTGACGCGCCCGCTTTAATCTTTCAGCGTGCAGAATGCTTTGCACCTGACGCACTGATTCCTCTAGGTCATAATTCACGATAATATAGTCATATTCGGGATAATGAGACATCTCATCAGAGGCTTTTGCCATCCGGCCAGCAACCACATCTGCTGTGTCCTGCGCACGGCTTAGAAGGCGCTTTTCAAGCTCTGAGACAGAAGGTGGCAGGATGAATATCTTCACCAAATCCTCTGGCATAATTTCGGCTAATTGCTGTGTGCCTTGCCAGTCAATATCAAACAACACATCTTGGCCAGCCTCCAGCTTTTCTTCGACAAGCGCGCGCGGGGTGCCATAATAATTGTCAAACACCTTTGCATATTCAAGAAACTCGCCTTGATTGATGCCGATCTGAAAGCTTGTTAAATCTGTGAAATGATAATCCTTGCCATCTGTCTCACCGGGGCGGCGCTGTCTTGTTGTGGCCGAAACAGACAAGGTCAGCGCGTCTTCTTGGGCAAGCAAATTGCGTGAAATAGAGGATTTGCCCGCGCCTGATGGCGATGAAAGTACCAGCATTAAGCCTCGTCTTTGGATAAGAGCGCCTGACATGTCTATTTCCTTTTCGCGTAAAGGGTTATTTGTTTTTCTGTGCGGCACGTAGCCTTCGATAGGCGGCAACATTTTTTTGATGCTCAGGATATGTTTTGGCAAATTTATGCCCCCCTTGTCCATCTGCAACAAAATAAAAATAGGTGGATGGCAGGGGATTTAGCGCCGCTCTAATCGCGCCACGGCTTGGATTACCAATGGGCGTTTTGGGATATCCTTTGCGTGTATAGCTATTCCAGGGCGAGTCTTCTTTAAGGTCTTTACTCAAAACCTCGCGGTGGCGGCCTTCTTCCTCGATGATGCCATAAAGCACCGTCGCATCAGATTGCAGGCGCATATCTGCCTTAATCCGGTTTAAAAAGACCGATGCAACAAGCGGTTGTTCACGAATAAGCGCTGTCTCCTTTTCCACAATAGAGGCCATAATCAAGGCTTGTTGCGCCGACTGGTAGCTGACAGCTCTTGACCTATTCGCCCATTCCTCGGCCAAGATGATTTCTTGCCGGCGTTGCATACGGTCAATCATATCCGCACGCTGTGTGCCTCTGACAAAGAAATAGGTATCAGGGGCAAGCGTGCCTTCATCTGGGACACGCAAAATGGCCCCTGCCATGCGTTTCTCTTTATTCAAGGCGACGACGATGTCTCGGGCCGTAGTGCCTTCAATGATGGCAATACGATGTTGATAGGGCACGCCCTCATCAATGATTGAAAATAGCTTGGCGTATGTCGCACCTGCGGGCACTTCAAATTCACCTGCTTTTGGTGAAAAGCTTGCTTCTTCTACGAGCGAGAATCCAAATCTAAATGCGGGATAATACCATAATTCAGGCAAATACCCCTCATCATATAGCTGAGAGGCAAGTTGATTATGGTTCGTCCCTGATGCGATCAGCAAGAGCCTATCTTCTGATTGCATCAAGGGGGTTTGCCACAGATGGTTAAACCACATAAAGGCCCCAGCAATCATAACGATTGCTGAGATACTACAAAAAATAAATGTCCGGATAAAAAGGCGCGATAAACCTTTTATCATGCATCCACATCGCCCAAGATCAACGAGGCATTTGTGCC
>DBMZ01000036.1:38024-40595 GCA_002299005.1 Alphaproteobacteria bacterium UBA685
ACAAGGTCAAAACCTGCCATATCATCTTCTGGATCATGTAAATTCAAAGTAGGTGGCAAATCGCCTGTTTTAATGGCCAAGGTCGTGTAAATCGCTTCAATCGCACCCGCAGCACCAAGCAAGTGACCTGTCGCACTTTTGGTCGATGACATAGACACATTATCAATCGCATCACCAAGCAGACGACGCACAGCCCCTGCTTCGATCAAATCACCCAAAGGTGTCGATGTGCCATGGGCGTTAATATAATCAATATCTGACGGCTCTAGCCCGGCATTACGCAAAGCAGATTTCATCGCGCGGAAACCACCATTACCATCTTCGGCAGGCGCCGTGATATGGTGCGCGTCACCTGATAGGCCATAGCCTTTGACTTCCCCATAAATCTTTGCACCACGGGCCTTTGCATGCTCATATTCTTCTAGGACAAGAACCCCTGCACCCTCACCCATTACAAAGCCATCACGGCCCTTATCCCATGGGCGGGAACCTGATTGCGGGTCATCATTATAGCCTGAAGAGAGCGCTCTTGCGGCGGCAAATCCTGCGACACCAAGGCGGCAAATGGCCGCTTCTGCCCCGCCAGCGACCATCACATCAGCGTCACCAAACATAATCAGGCGGCTGGCATCACCAATCGCATGCGCGCCTGTTGAACAAGCCGTCACAACCGCATGGTTCGGGCCCTTAAAGCCATATTTGATAGAAACATGACCAGAAATAAGATTAATAAGTGCCGATGGGATGAAAAACGGGCTAATACGCTTTGGCCCTTTTTCGTTCATCAGGTTGCTTGTCTCAACAATCGTCGATAGACCGCCAATACCAGAGCCGATCATAACGCCTGTGCGCTCTTTTTCGTCATCTGTTGCAGGTACCCAACCAGAATCTTCCACAGCTTCTTGCGCGGCGACAATCCCAAATTGAATGAATTTATCTAATTTGCGCTGATCTTTGGGAGCAATTAACGCATCAATATCCAGAGCGCCTTCTTCGTCACCCGTCGGCACTTGGCCAGCAATGCGGCACGAAATATCTGAGACATCAAAGCCATCAATCGGCCCAATACCAGAACGCCCTTCAAGGATGCTTTTCCAATTATGGTCAACCCCAAAACCAAGAGGTGTAACCATACCCATGCCCGTAATAACAACGCGTCTCATTTAACTGTCCTATTATTAAAAATGATGAGTCGATCTAAACCGTTTAGATACAAAAACGGCCTTGTCGCTCGATTATAACCGATGCGACAAGGCCGTCAAATCTTTGGTGTCAGATTATCTGACTTTAAGATGCTGCGCCTTCAAGGAAGTCTACAGCGTCTTTTACTGTCATGATTTTCTCAGCAGCATCGTCTGGAATGTCACAGCCAAACTCTTCTTCAAAAGCCATCACTAGCTCAACTGTATCAAGGCTGTCTGCGCCCAAATCGTCGATGAAAGATGCACCTTCAACAACTTTATCAGCGTCTACGCCAAGATGCTCAACAACAATAGATTTTACGCGGTCTGCAATATCGCTCATAATGACCCCCTTAAGGTTCTGCGGTGTGGGCAACTGCCCCATATTTAGATATTTGGAGAGCCGAATAACATATTTAAAATGCCACGGCTAGACTTTTCTGCAAAATAACCTAAAACGTCCATTTGATTTCTGCAGGACGGCAAAAATAGTTTCTATTGCCGCCCTGTTAAGACTTATCAGATCTCAAGAAGCCTTAGATTCCAGAGCCCCTATATACCAAAGATCCCTAGATCATAGCCATGCCGCCATTGACATGCATTGTTGCGCCTGTTGTATAGGCGGCCTCTTCACTGGCAAGGAACGCCACAGCGGCGGCAATTTCAGCCCCTTGACCAAGACGACCAGCTGGCACATTGGTGAGTAGCTTGGCTTTTTGCTCATCAGGCAAGACATCTGTCATAGGCGTCTCAATAAAGCCAGGTGCCACGACATTCACCGTAATGCCTCTGCTTGCGACTTCGGCTGCCAATGATTTTGAATAGCCGATCATACCAGCCTTTGAGGCGGCATAATTTGTCTGACCAGCATTACCTGTCACACCGACGATTGATGAGACTGAAATAATCCGGCCCCATCTGGCTTTCATCATAGAGCGCAAGGCAGAGCGGCACAGCATCATCGTCGCTGTCATATTCACAGCCAGCACATCATCCCATTCTTCATCCTTCATACGCATCGCCAGATTATCTCTGGTGATACCCGCATTATTGACCAGAATATTAACCGCACCGGTAAATTCAGACGCCTTGGCAAACAAGCCTTCAACCGCTTCTTTATCAGATAGGTTTGCTGTCACAACATGCGCGCGCTCGCCCAATTCTGTGGCTAATTCATCTAATTTTGCTTGGCGTGTGCCATGCAAGACCACATCAGCGCCCTGCGCATGAAGCGCGCGTGCTATCTCAGCGCCAATGCCGCCACTAGCACCTGTGATTAAGGCGGTTTTTCCGATTAGGCTAAACATGATTTTATCCCTTTAGTTCAAGTTTAAAAATGTGCTTCGATATCATCGAGCGTTTCAACAGAGATGATTTCCACATCCTTTAA
>DBMZ01000036.1:40833-43014 GCA_002299005.1 Alphaproteobacteria bacterium UBA685
CGCTTGCCGCCATCGCTTCAAGAGATTCGCGCCATCTGACACGCCCTGTGACTTGGGTGACAAGATTATCGCGCAACGCATCCGCATTATCTTCTAACGCGGCGGTCACATTACACATCACAGGCAGTGATGGTGTCATGAATGACGCGCCACCAAGCGCATCAGCCATTGCCGTTGCCGCCGGTTGCATTAATTCTGAATGGAATGGCGCGCTAACAGGCAGTTGCACAACACGGCGCAAGCCTTCCTCTTGGGCAATCGCCATCGCCGCTTGCACGCCGGCAAGAGAGCCAGATAGCACAACTTGGCCGGGCGCATTATCATTAGCGATTTGCACCGCACCGCTAGCAAGCGCTTTTTCGACAACACGGTCAGCCAATTCAATATCAGCGCCAATTAAGGCCGCCATCGCGCCCTCGCCCACAGGCACGGCCGCTTGCATCGCATCCCCTCTGATACGAAGCAACTTGGCACCTGTTGATATGTCAAAAACGCCAACCGCTGAGAGGGCTGAATATTCGCCAAGTGAATGGCCTGCCACTAAATCGCCAAATTCGGCCAGTGATTTGCCGCTATGTTCACTGATTGCCGCAACCACAGCAAGTGAGCTGGCAAACAAAGCTGGCTGTGCGTTCGCTGTGAGCGTCAACTCATCTGCGGGGCCATCAGCCATAAGAGCTGACAGCTTTTGCCCCAGAGCCTCATCAACCTGTGCCAGCACATCGCGTGCCGCCTTTGACGCTGACGCCAATGAGACGGCCATCCCCGGCGCTTGCGATCCTTGACCTGGAAATAAAAAGGCAGTTTTAGACATAATTGTTCCCCTAAATACACCCGAATTACGCGCCCCGTCCGTTATTGTTTAGAGCTATGATAACGGCGCATTCTTTATATAAATTACCTGTCTTAATGGCATGGCTTACCAGCTTGGGGCAAGTATTATCATCTCTTTTAGCGCGGTTTTGGCAGGCGTTTGCGGGTTTTATTCGCCTCTTTGGCCCGAAAAGACTTGCTTATAGAGGCGTTATTCGTTAATGAGAGCGCATCATGGGGTGATGCTATCATCCCTTGTTACATAACATCCTTGCTAGACAGGCTAGGTCTGCTGGCGAATTCATGTGGCGCTTTTAGCGTCATGCTTAATGAAAATCCATAAGGAGAGAGCGATATGCGTCTTTATGAAAGCGTGCTAATTGCACGTCAAGATATCTCTACAACACAGGTAGAGACACTCGTTGATGAGTTTTCAGCCATTATCACAAATGGCGGTGGTAGCATCAAAAAGAAAGAATATTGGGGCTTGCGTAGCCTGGCTTACCGGATCAAAAAGAACCGTAAGGGCCACTATGTCATGCTTAATATCGAAGCCGACTCAGCCACATTGACAGAATATGAGCGTATCATGGGTCTTAACGAAGATATCCTTCGTTTCATGAACATTCGTATTGAAGAAGTGTCTGAAGAGCCATCAATCATGATGCAGGCAAAATCTGAGCGCAGCGAGCGCGGTGGTCGTTATAACAACAATAACAACGCCGACAATGCTAGCGCCGAAAAGACTTCAGAGGAGGCATAAATGACTCAGCTAGAAATTACCCGTAGCGCCGTTCGTCGTCCATTTGGTCGTCGTCGCAAATCTTGCCCATTCTCTGGCCCTAACGCGCCAAAGATTGATTATAAAGACACCAAGCTTCTTGGTCGTTTTACATCAGAACGCGGCAAAATTGTCCCGTCACGCATTTCTGCAGTATCAGCAAAGAAGCAACGCGAGCTTTCAACAGCTATCAAACGCGCACGTTTCCTTGCACTGATGCCTTATGTAGATATGTAAGTTCAGGCCAAGAGATAAAGACGGAGATAAAGAACAATGCAAATTATTCTACTAGAACGCGTTGAAAAGCTTGGCTACATGGGTGACGTTGTCACTGTAAAGCCTGGTTACGCACGTAACTTTTTGTTGCCACGTGGCAAAGCCCTTCGTGCCAACAAAGCCAATATGGCAAGATATGAAGCTGACAAAGCTGAATTGGTAGCACGCAATGACGCTGCCAAGGGTGAAGCGTTGGCAACAGCGAAAACACTTGAAGGTGTGGCTGTTTCAATCGTAAGAGCGGCATCTGAAATGGGCCAGCTTTTCGGTTCAGTTAGCGCAAGAGACATCGCAACAGCTCTTGAAGAAGC
>DBMZ01000036.1:43329-58753 GCA_002299005.1 Alphaproteobacteria bacterium UBA685
AGAAGCATCTGAAGACGAAGCGTCAGCTGAATAAGCAAGGCTTACCAAAATTTGTGAAGAGGCTAGCATTTTGTGCTAGCCTTTTTTTTTCAATAATCCCCATTATCCCCATAACTCACAAGTTCCGCTAATTTCGAACTAGGCTACTATAGGCATCATGGACACGCAAAGCTCACAATCATCATCTGTCGTGCAATTGCCCGCCAATACAGGGCGTGAATTGCCGAATAACCTGCAAGCAGAACAGAATTTGCTTGGCGCGATTCTGTTGGATAATTCTATTACAGATGATTTTTCTGACCTATTGCATGCCGATTATTTTTATGACCCTGTGCATGGCAAAATCTATGAGGCGGCGATGCGCCTTATCGGCAGAGGCCAGCTTGCCAACCCTGTGACTTTGCGCGCCTTTTTTGATGGTGATGCGGCGTTTGGTGACGAGGAACCTGAGCAATATTTGAATGATTTGGTCGATGGGGTGATCTCGGTCTCAGAAGCCAATGATTATGGCGCGATTATCTATGAGAATTTCCTGCGTCGGTCCTTGATTAAAATCGCTGACCAAATTGCCCATGAAGCGGCGCGACCTGATATGGATCAGCCCGCGACACAACAGCTTGAAAAGGCTGAACAATATCTCTTTACGCTCGCCGAAAAAGACACCCCTGATAGTGGCCTTCGCGGGTTTGAATCTATCCTTACTGGTGCAATTGAGATGGCACAACATGCCGCCAATAGTGATGGTCACCTATCTGGCGTTAGTACGGGCCTGACAGATCTTAACAAATTGATGGGTGGTCTGCACCGCTCTGATTTGCTGATTCTGGCAGGACGTCCTGGTATGGGTAAGACCGCGCTTGCGACAAACATCGCCTTTCATGCCGCCACAACCACCAGAACAGGTGAACATTCAGTCCCTGTTGCGTTTTTCTCGCTTGAAATGTCGGCAGAACAGCTTGGCACACGTATTTTGGCAGAAGCCGCAGAGCTTGATTCAGAGGCCATTCGTCGTGGACGCCTCAAAAAGAACGAATTTGCCCAGCTTGTCGATGCAAGCGCGCGCATATCAGACGCCAAGTTTTTCATTGATGATACGCCGGGCCTGTCAATATCACAGGTTGCCAGCCGCTCAAGACGCCTAAAGCGCACCCATGGGCTTGGGCTAATTGTGGTCGATTACCTCCAGCTATTGAGCGCGCAAATTGGCGTTCGCGCGGAAAACCGTGTGCAGGAAATCTCTAATATCTCGCGTAGTTTGAAAAACCTTGCCAAAGAGTTGGATGTGCCTGTTATCGCGCTCTCACAGCTCTCTCGTGCGGTGGAACAGCGCGATGATAAGCGCCCTAACCTCTCTGACTTGAGAGAATCAGGCTCAATTGAGCAGGATGCTGACGTGGTTATTTTCGTCTATCGCGAGGAATATTATCTCGGCAAGGGCGAGCCTGAGCAAAAAGAATCAGAGACCACCGATAAGTTCAATGAGCGTTATGAGAGATGGCGCGAACGCCTAGAGCGCACCAATGGCAAGGCTGAGGTGATTATCGCCAAGCAACGACATGGCCCAACAGGGGTTGTGAATGTGGCCTTTGAGGCGCGCTTTACAAAATTTGGTGACCTTGCCTTAGATGAGCAATTGCCACAGGATTTCTAAAGCCCTACCATAGCGGTATCTTCTGTTTTCCAAGGCTGAGACGCTTTATGCTCCCCTATTCTCACCATAGCGCGACCCTGTTTGTAGACACAAAAGCCATTTGTGATAATTGGCACCATCTTGACGGGCTAAGCGATAAGACATGCCAGACAGGCGCGGTGGTCAAAGCCGATGCCTATGGTCTTGGCATGGTGCCGATTAGCCTTGCGCTCTATAAGGCAGGTTGCCGCCTATTCTTTACCGCCCGCCTTAATGAAGGCATCACGCTCGCACAAGCCTTTGCGGCGCAAAACAATGATGATGCGCGCATTATCGTCTTTGATGGCATGCTGTCAGGCCAAGAAGAGGCTTACCGCACCTATCCCCTTGTGCCTGTCATCAATGATCTGGACCAATTGGCGCGCCTCAAGGCCTTTGCCAAAGGCGCGCATGCACCTGTCGATGTCGCCTTGCACCTCGATACGGCGATGGCGCGTTTGGGGCTTGAAGCCAAGACATGGGACGCCCTTAAAGGTGATGCTAGCTGGCAGGATGGGTTAAATATCATCATGCTGATGTCTCACCTTGCAAGCGCCGATGATATGAGCGCAGACCAAAATCAGACGCAATTAGCGCTATTTCATTCAATGACAAAAGGCCTAGACGCGCCGCTTAGTCTTGCCAATTCAGGCGGCTCTTATTTAGGGGCTGATTTCCAGTTTGATGTCACAAGACCTGGCATTGCGCTCTATGGTCTCTCGCCAAATGAAGATGAGGCCGCCCTTAAACCTGCTTTGCGCCTATGCGCTGATATTCTGCAAATAAGACAGGTTGAAGCTGGCACCACGGTTGGTTATGGCGCAACCTTTATCGCCCCGTCCCCCATGCGCCTTGCGACGCTTGGTATTGGCTATGCAGATGGGTTTTTGCGCCATTATAAGGACCATGTGACGCCGCATATTAACGGTATTGCTTGCCCGCTTGTGGGGCGCATATCTATGGATTCTTGCGTGATAGATATCAGCCACCTCTCAGATGCGCAGATAAGCGAGGCATCAAGTGCCACGATATTTGACGCCGATTTCACCCCCAAAGATTTAGCGCAGAAAACAGGCACAATCAGCTATGAGATCATCACGTCCCTTGGCGCGCGTATCTTGCGCCTTTATGATGAGGGCGATGTTTAATGTTCGGCCAGTTTATGATAATGTGCGGGAACAGTGGTAAAGCAAGGGATAAGAACGCATGAATTTTGGGTTTTTAAGGCAGATTGGACAAGGTGCGTTTCACTTCCTTGCTAGTTTTGGACGTATTGCCTTTTTCACAGCCTCTGCTGTGCGTTGGACGCTTCAGCCGCCTTATTATGGCCGCCAGATTGGGCGCCAAATCATTGATATTGGCTATTATTCCCTGCCAGTTGTGGGGCTAACAACGCTCTTTTCAGGGATGGTGCTTGCGCTACAATCCTATACAGGCTTTGCCCGTTTTTCCGCAGAAGACACCGTGGCAACCGTCGTTGTTCTGTCTGTCACAAGAGAGCTTGGCCCTGTGCTAGCAGGCCTGATGGTCGCCGGGCGCATTGGCGCCTCTATGGCCGCCGAAATTGGCACAATGCGTGTGACAGATCAGATTGACGCGCTCGATACATTATCAACAAGGCCGATGCAATATCTTGTCGCCCCGCGCTTGCTAGCTGGCACGATTTGCCTGCCATTTCTTGTCATCATCGGCGATATTATCGGCGTCTTTGGTGGCTATATTGTCGGCGTGTATCGTCTTGGCTTTAACGCCTCTTTATATCTAAGCCGCACCTTGCAATTCCTTGAGGTGGCAGATGTGATGCTTGGGGTTATCAAAGCGGCTGTCTTTGGCTTTTTGATTGCTTTGATGGGCTGTTATCACGGCTATCATTCAGGGCGCGGCGCTGAGGGTGTGGGGCTTGCCACAACAAATGCCGTTGTATCCTCATCTATCTTTATTTTGATAGCCAATTACATCGTCACAGCCTTATTCTTTGGGGTCTAGCATCATGGTTGCAAAGATTAAAATCGAAAACCTCAAAAAATCATTTGCCGGCAAAGAGGTTCTAAAAGGCGTCTCTCTAGAAGTCGCCCCGCAAGAATCGCTTGTCATTATTGGCACCTCGGGTTGTGGCAAATCTGTGACCTTAAAATGCCTTTTGGGCTTGATTGCGCCTGATGAGGGGGCAATTTTGATTGATGGCACTGATACGGTCGGACAATCGCGTAATGCGCGTGAACAGATGCTCCACCGCTTTGGTATGACCTTCCAATTTGGCGCGCTTTTTGACAGTCTGCCTATCTGGGAGAACATCACCTTTCGCTTGCGCCAAAAGGTCAAGATGAGTCGTCAAGAAGCACGCAAAATTGCCTCTGATATCGTTGTTCAGCTGGGTCTTAGCGCGCATGTAATTGACCAATATCCTGCCGAATTATCAGGCGGCATGCAAAAGCGTGTTGCCCTTGCGCGCGCGGTGGCTGACAAGCCAGAAATCTTGCTTTTTGATGAGCCAACCTCTGGCCTTGACCCAATAACAGGTGGTGTCATCGATAATCTTATTAAGGATTCAGTCAAACGCCTTGGCGCGACAGCGATCACTATCAGCCATGACATGGCCTCTGTGCGACGCATCGCCGATAAGGTTGCTATGATCCATCATGGGGTGGTGATTTGGTATGGCCCTGCTGCGGAGATGGATCATACCGGCATTCCCGAAGTTGACCAATTCGTTCATGGCAAAGCGCAAGGCCCGTTGACGCAAGCGATTAATGATGACGCGCTTTCGGTAGGAACAAATTCATAATGGCCAAATCAACAACACGCTATGTCTGTTCTGCTTGCGGGACAACATCACCAAAATGGGCGGGCAAATGTGACGGCTGTGGTGATTGGAACACGATGAGTGAAGAGGCTAGCCCTGCCCTATCTGCCCCCGGCAAAAAGGCCGTTGGCAGGCGCGTTAAACTTGAATCTCTGCAAGTGCCGGACGACCAGCCACCTTTGACACGCCATCGCTCAAAAATTGATGAGCTTGACCGCGTGATAGGCGGCGGTGTTGTGCCAGGCTCTGCCATCTTAATCGGCGGCGATCCGGGCATTGGTAAATCAACATTATTGCTTCAATTACTGTGTAAATTCGCACAAAACGGCCTAAAGACGGCCTATTTTTCAGGTGAGGAATCAGCGGAACAGGTGCGGATGCGCGCGCAAAGACTGCAATTATCCAACGCCCCTCTTCAGCTAGCCACCGCGACAAATGCGGCTGATATCGCCGCCTCGCTATCAGGCAGTGATGGCTTTGATGTTGTGGTGATTGATTCCATCCAAACCATGTATTTACCCATACTTGATTCAGCGCCGGGCACTGTCAGCCAAGTAAGAGCGGCGGCACAAGAATTGACACATGCCGCTAAATCTTGCGGTGCGGCGGTGTTTTTTGTGGGGCATGTCACCAAAGAAGGCGCGATTGCGGGCCCGCGCGTGTTGGAGCATATGGTTGATTGCGTGCTCTATTTTGAGGGCGATAGAAGCCATCATTTCCGCATATTACGCGGTGTCAAAAACCGTTTTGGCCCAACAGATGAAATTGGCGTCTTTGAGATGACTGAGCTGGGATTGGCAGAAGTCGCCAACCCATCTGAGCTATTTTTGGCGGATAGGCGCGAGAATGTCGCTGGCGCAGCCGTCTTTGCTGGCCTTGAAGGCTCTCGCCCTGTACTGGTTGAGATTGAAGCGCTTGTGGCCCCTTCGTCTCTTGCCTCGCCGCGCCGTAATGTTGTCGGCTGGGATAGCTCGCGTCTTGCGATGTTGACCGCCGTGCTAGAAGCAAGGTGCGGTGTGCCTCTATCAGGGCGCGATATCTTTTTGAATGTCGCAGGGGGCATGAAAATTAATGAGCCTGCCGCTGATATGGCCGTTGCGGCGGCCTTAATCAGTTCGGTCACAGGCGTGCCTTTGCCAGAGAGATGTGTCTTTTTTGGCGAAGTGGCCCTATCAGGTGAGTTGCGTCAGGTCGCGCAAGCAGAATCACGCCTTAAAGAAGCGCAAAAATTGGGCTTTGATCGCGCCATGATGCCAAAGCCACGCAAAAAGAGTGCCGCACCACAAGGCCTGAACGTCCAACATATCGAAAATTTAGCACAATTGATTGAAACATTGGGAGGTCTGGAGTAAACCTAGCCTTAGAGATATGACGCCGCCTATGGAGATGCCCTTTGGCATGATGATGGGTTAGGGATTGTCCCTATCGCTTGTTCATTTAGGACAGACAAAACGCATGGATTTTTCAAGTTTAAATTTTGTTGATTACGCCATTTTTGTGGTGCTGGCGGTATCAAGCATCCTATCGACCTTGCGCGGCATGACAAGAGAAGCCCTAGGCCTTATGGGCTGGGCGCTAGCTGTCTTGATGGCCCGCCTAATCGCGCCTGTGCTAGAGGACCCGATTTCAAGCTTTGTGCCAAATGAAGATCTTGTATCAGGCACAGCATGGACTATCCCGTTTATTATCACCGTTATTTTGTGGTTTGTTTTGGCGAGCCTCATCTCGCCCGGCTTGAAAAAAGCAGGGCTCGGCTCACTTGATAGATGGCTAGGCGTCCTATTTGGGTTCGCAAGAGGCGTCTTTATGGTGACCGCGATTTATATCGGCGTCGTCATCGGCCTTGGTGGTGAGAGCAACATGCCCAAAATTGTTACCCAAGCGCAATCAGCGAACGTCATTCGCGCACTAGGCGATATCGTATCGCCGCTTCTGCCAGAAGATTTATCAGAACAAGTACAAGCTGGTTTAGGCGAGGCTGATATTGAAGCGCTGACACCTGATCAGCCGAAATTCATCGAAAATGGCCTTGATGCTGTTAGCGAGCAAAAAGACATCACAAGTGAGACGCTCAATCTGTTGAGTGATGAGCAAAATTAATCATGACCGTCAATGACGACTAAGGCTTAAATTATGACTGTATCCGCGCCTAAATCTGAAAGTAATGCTGACCAATCTGCTAATCAACCTTCTGTCGAATCATCTGCCGATTCTTCTGATAGGTTTAACGAAGAATGTGCGGTATTTGGGGTCTTTACATCAGATGATAGCGCTCATCACCTAACAGCGCTTGGCCTGCACGCCCTTCAGCATAGAGGGCAAGAAGCCACCGGTATGGTTAGCTTTAATAAGCAAAATTTTAACGCCTTGCGTGGTTTTGGCCATGTTGGTGATAATTTTAACGCTGATTCCTCTGAGATGGCCGCGATGGCTGGTCATCTAGCGATTGGCCATAATCGCTATTCAACGACAGGCCAATCTGAATATCGCAACATTCAACCATTTCTGACAGAACTTGCCTTTGGCGAGTTTGCCCTTGCGCATAATGGTAATTTAATTAACGCTGAACGCTTGCGTGCCTCGCTTGTTGCCGCCGGCAGCCTGTTCCAATCGACCACAGATACCGAGATCATCATCCATCTTGTGGCACGCTCGCACCGTAAATCGCCCACAGATCGCCTGATAGAGGCGCTGATGCAAATTGAAGGTGCCTATGCGCTTGTCTGTGCGTTTGATAATCAGCTTATTGGTGTAAGAGACCCGCTTGGCATTCGCCCATTGGTGCTTGGCAAGCTTGATGAAGGCTTTGTTTTGGCATCTGAGACATGTGGGCTTGATATTATTGGCGCAGAATTTGTCAGAGACATTAAGCCAGGTGAGATGGTGTCAATTGATGAGACAGGTGTTCAGTCATCAATGCCATTCTCTGAGACTGGTTCGCGTTTTTGTGTCTTTGAATATGTCTATTTTGCGCGCCCTGACTCAATTGTTGAAGGACGCGGTGTTTATGCCACACGCAAACAAATCGGCAAGGAATTGGCCAAAGAAAGCGGTGTCAGCGCAGATGTGGTTGTCCCTGTACCAGATTCAGGCGTGCCAGCCGCGCTTGGCTATGCCGAAGAAGCTGGTATTCCGTTTGATTTAGGCATTATCCGCAATCACTATATTGGTCGCACATTCATCCAGCCAACACAGGCCGGGCGCACGCAATCTGTGCGCATGAAGCATAATGCGAATATCGCAACCGTGAAGGGCCGCTCTGTTATTTTGATTGATGATTCAATTGTCAGAGGCACGACCTCACGCAAGATTGTCTCCATGATGCGCGAGGCTGGTGCAACAGAGGTGCATATGCGTATCGCAAGCCCGCCAACCATTAGCCCTTGCTATTATGGCGTCGATACACCTGACAAGGAAAAGCTGATCGCCTCTTATATGACAGCTGATGAGATAGCAGTGGAAATTGGTGCCGATAGTCTTGCCTTTATCACAGATGATGGGCTGTATCGTGCGATGGGCTTTGAAGAAGGCAGAAACAAAAGCTGTCCTCAATTCTGTGATGCTTGTTTTTCTGAAGACTATCCTGTGAAGACCGCAAGCGATAGATTTTCAAATGGGGTTAATAATGGCAAATAAACGTCTTGAAAATAAGGTCGTCCTTGTAACAGGTGCTAGCCGTGGTATTGGCCGTGCAGTAGCTATCGAAGCTGGCAAGCATGGGGCAGAGGTGATCTTGACGGGCCGCACAACAGGCGCGCTAGAAGAAGTTGATGATCAAATTCACGCATTTGGCGGCCAGTCTGTCATTGTTGAATTAGACCAAACAGATTTGCCCGCCATACCGCGCCTTGCGGCGGCTATCGGGTCTAGATGGGGTCGTCTTGACGGGTTTGTCGCCAATGCCGGACAGCTAGGCCAGCTATCACCGATGGCGCATATTGAAGCTGATGTGTTTGAACGCACATTGATGGTCAATTTAACGTCAATTTTCCACATGATCAAAGCCTGTGACGGCCTTTTGCGCGCTTCTGATGCGGGCAGAGCTGTGTTGGTATCATCTGGCGCCGCAGTCGGTCATCGTCCCTTCTGGGGCGGTTATGCCGTCTCAAAAGCAGGTTTGGAAGCGATGGGTCGTTCTTGGGCATCTGAGTCTGAGCAAACAGCGATGAAGATCAATATGCTAGACCCGGGCGGCACAAGAACTGCTATGCGCGCGGCCGCCTATCCGGGCGAAGAGCCAACCGCTCTGCCAGCTGCAGAAGAAATCGCGCCAGCCTTTATTGATCTATTAGCAGAAGATTGCCCCCATCATGGCGAGCGTTTAAGCGCACGCCAAATGCTTGGCCTCTAGGGCTCGGAAATCATATTATTCGCAGGTGACAGCGCCTTTTTGATCTCTTGATCAAAGCCAGAGGGCAGATCAAGTGCCTGTGCGACCAGCATATCTGCCAGCAAGGGCGCGTTGGTCATACCACGCGCACCAAGGGCGCCCATCATATAAAGCGGCGCGCTATCCTTTTGAGTGGGGAGCGCCCCGCAGACAGGCATCCTATCTTTTGTTGAAAGACGATAAGATAGGCGCCCATCTGCTTGGGTGATATCAGGCGCAAATGACTGCCATTCTGTTGGTAGGAGAGCTATATTATGGTGATGTCCTTCTTGCGTCACACTGCTTTGCCCATCGCGGTTAAAGCTTGCCCCAAAATATTGAAGCCCCTCAATCACAGGGGTCATATAGCCGCCATAATTAACGCCCAAAGGTGTTGCCGATAAAGCGGTTGGCGCTTGCCAAAAGCTAACCTGCCCGGCGCTTATCTGAAATGTCATTTCTGGCAAATCACTGGCTGAAAGCAAATCAGGCAGTGAGGCACCATTCGCGATGAACACCAAATCAGCGGCGATTGTTTCACCTGTTGAGAGAATAACCTGATGGCCTTTTGCATGTGGGGTAATCTTCTGCACGTCACAATTGGTTCGGATAACCGCCCCGTTCGCAAGATAGCCTGTCAATAAGGCTGGCTTTATGACCGCGCTTGCGGGCTGATAATCCCCTGCCCTGTCAGTTTTTATGCCAATCAGTTCTGAGGCTTGTGCATTGTCAAATGATTGAAATAGATCATCTGGCCAACCTGATGCGGCCAATTTATCTAGCCGTTTTTGATCCTTATCACGGTTATTCAAAGTAATGGCCCCGCGATGGGCCACAACACCTGCTTGCTCTGCCAGACGCGACGCATAGGACAGGCACGCAACCGACAGGCGCGACGGCGCATCATTAAAGACCCGAAGCCGCGCAGATTGCATCGCCGCCCCATTGCCAGACGCGCCAGAGGCAAGCTGTGGGCCTTTTTCAAGAATGGTTGGCGTAATACCGCGCAAAAGGAGTGCATGAGCAAGACTAGCCCCTGCTATGCCGCCACCGATGATAATAGCTGTCCTATCTTTGAAAGAGGCTGTATCCGGCCTCATAGCGGCTGTTTTTTGCGCGGTAATCATCTCACGCTTTTTGCCAAATCCGGGGCGCTTTTGCACATCAAACCCCGCCGCTTCAAGCCCGCGCCTGACAAAGCTGGCGGCGGTAAAAGTGGCTAGGCGGGCATCATTGGCACTGCACCGATAGATCTCTTTAAACAGATCTTGGTGCCATAATGAGGGGTTTTTTGCCGGATTAAACCCATCAAGAAACCAGATATCAGCCTTAAAATCACATGACGGCAAATGCGCGGATGCCTCACCATAATAAAGATGCAGATGCGTGCGCCCACCATCCAAAATAGTCTTATGATAGCCGGGCCAGCGCGGTGGCAGATTTGCGCATAGATTGCCAGATGCCTCAATGACCGTCTCATAGGGCTGATGCGCGTGGGCAATCATCTCTGCTGTGAGGGGGCAGGCTTCAAAGCTGATGAAATCTATCTGGCAATTTGGCGCAATTTTATCACGCAAAGCACAAGCGGCTAGCAGATTGAGCCCTGTGCCAAAACCTGTCTCAGCGATCACAATATGGTCACGTCCGCGCAATAAACGAGGCAAATCTGTGCCTTGTAAAAACACATACTCGGTCTCTGCAAGACCATCTGTGCGGTCGAAATAGATATCATCATAGGCATCAGATATCAGGACACCGTCTTCAAGGCGCACATTGAGATCTGGCAGGCCGACAAATCCTAGATCTTCGGTGGCATCACTCATCATCTACCCCATCAGCCTTCCTGCTTTGCGCATCGACGCGCAAAAATTCCCTTTGCGCCAAAAGATTAACACAAAAATACTAGGAAGATAATCAGATGTAACAGCAATTCATGATGAGGTAATGAGCAAAATGTCGCAAAGAAGCCCGATAATGTTTCGTATTTTATCCTCGATAATCTCTCATGGCGTCCTAGAAATCAGCTTTCAAAATGATCAAAAGGGGCCGCCTTTGATAGCCACAGGCCGCAAGAAAGGCCCGCAAGTCACCCTGCAACTAGAGAATAAACAAGTGTTAAAAGAGCTAACTCTTCGCCCTGAGCTTGGCTTTCCAGAGACCTATATGGATGGACGCCTAAGGTTAGTAGATACGAGCATTGATGATTTCATCATCTTTCTATTTTTGAACAAGATACAATTAAGCAAGACACGCTTTGGCAAAATGATGGGTGGGATCTGTCATGTGAGTGCGTTTTTTAACGGCGCGATTAAAAAGCGTGCGGCAAAGGCAAATGTCGCACATCATTATGATTTAACAGATACGCTCTATGCGCTGTTTCTTGATGAGAGGCGCCAATATAGCTGTGCTTATTACCGCACAGAGGACGATACGCTTGACCAAGCACAACGGCAAAAAATAGCGCGTCTTGGCGCCAAGCTTCGCCTGAAAAAAGATAGCCATATTCTTGATATTGGGTGCGGGTGGGGGGAGCTTGCTTTTGGGCTATCGACGCTTGAAAAAGGGCTTCAGGTGCACGGCATCACGCTGAGTGAAAACCAATTTGACTATGCCACAAATCATGTCGCAAAACGCCCCGATAAGCCGTCTATATCATTCGCCTTGCAAGATTACCGTGATGAGCAAGGGCGCTATGATAACATCATCTCGGTTGGCATGCTTGAACATGTGGGGCGCAAATCCTTTGATGCTTATTTCAAGATGGTCGACCGCTGCCTTTTGGACGAGGGAACGGCGGTTATTCATACCATCGGCAAACGTCGTGCCTGTCCTGTCACCTCGCCCTTTATCACAAAATACATCTTTCCGGGAGGCTATATCCCAACCCTCGCAGACCTTAGCAAATCACTGGCCAAGACAGATCTTCATATCGCCGATATTGAATGCATGCATAATCACTATGCAGAGACCTTGCTGGCATGGCGGACGCGTTGTGTGGCGCAAAAAGAGAGGCTGATAGCGCTGTATGATGAGCATTTTTACCGCATGTGGCTTTTCTATCTTGTCTCTTGCGAATATTTTTTCCGCCTTGATGAAGGGGTCGTCTATCAGATACAACTTATCAAGACACGGGATACAAAACCCTCAACACGCGATTATATCGCCAAGACAGAAAAGGCTTATTTGAAAAAATTATGCCAACAGAACAGCCCTTTTGGAAAACCACCGCCCTAGCCGATATGACAAAAGACCAATGGGAGTCCTTATGTGATGGGTGCGGCAAATGCTGTGTCTTGAAGCTTGAAGATATTGATACAGGCGCGATTTATTACACCGATGTGTCTTGCAAATTACTCTGTACTAAATCGGCGCAATGTACGAATTATGAAGAACGCAAATCGCATGTGCCTGATTGTGTGATCTTAACGCCGCAAACACTTGATGAGGTTCATTGGATGCCTGAAAGCTGTGGCTATCGACGCCTTCATGAAGGCAAGGATTTGCCACAATGGCACCCGCTTCGCACCGGCAATAAGGAGGCTATGATAGCGGCAAATCATTGTGTCGCAGGCCATGTCACCACGGAAACAGAGGTGGCAGAGGATGATATGCCAGACCATCTATTTGACTGGGACCACCCAAGCACCATTTAAACAATCGCCCTATCGAGGAAATCATTATGTTGAATAATAGACGCACAATCTTATATGTTCTATTGGCCCTTCTTGGCATTGCGATTATCTGGCGCGATGGATTTTCCGGCAAAGGGCGCCCTGAATGGCATCATTGCAAAGAATCTTTGTTCGAACAGGTCGTTTTCAATAATTGTACCCTTATATATGAAGGTGACGAAGAACCGGCATAGATATCCAGCATAGATTTGATTGGCGCGTAATATGGCAAAAATGGTGAAAAAAGGTGACCTGCCGCAGAAGATTTGTGAGACCTGCCAAAAGCCTTATGCATGGCGCAAGAAATGGGCGCGTGATTGGGAGACCATCCGCTATTGCTCCGAGAGATGCAAATCAGAGGCCAAACGCGCTAATTAGCTGATTAGGTTAGCTGATTAATTTAAGAAGCGTGGCAAGCGTGTCTGCCTCTTCCGGGTCCTTATCCCACCTGATAGCATGAAAGCGCGGAAAGCGCATGGCGACACCGCTTTTATGGCGTGATGAGAGATGCAATGAATCAAACGCCGCCTCGATGACTAATTTTTGCTCAACTTCCCTTACCGGGCCAAATTTTGCCACCGTATGGTCGCGGACAAATTTATCTAATTTTTGCAATTCCGCATCCGTAAACCCGGAATAAGCTTTACCCACTGGCACAAGCACCCTGCCCTCTGGCGTATCCTTCCAAGCGCCAAAGGTGAAGTCTGAATATTTTGACGACCGCTTTCCATGGCCACGCTGGGCATACATGATAACCAAATCAGCGGAAAGCGGATCACGTTTCCACTTAAACCATTCCCCCTTGATACGCCCAAGCTGATAGGGAGATTGCTTGCGCTTTAGCATCACCCCTTCGATGAGGCCATCAGAACGGCAATCACCGCGCATCTTCTCTAACTCTGGCCAATCCTTGGCCTCTATTAAGGGCGATAGATCAAGCTTTTCATGCGCCATCGCGGCCAATTCAGTTTCAAGAATTTGACGCCTATCAGTCAAAGGCATGGGCCGCAAATCATCCCCGCCAGACATCAAAATATCATAGCAACGCATAAAAACAGGGCTATTTTCAATCATTTTGGCAGAGGGCTTTTTGCGGTTCAGCCGTTGCTGCAAATCATTGAAAGAACCAAGCGATTGCGGCGCCCCTGCCAATAGCTCACCATCTAAAACGCCTTCAAACACATGACCTGCAATCATCTCAGGGAATGCGTGCGAGATATCATCACCTGAGCGCGAAAACAGCCTGACACCATCCTTGGCAGAGACAAGCTGTACACGCGCCCCATCCCATTTCCATTCTATTTGATAGTCTGACAGACGAAGGCTCTCTTGGTCAGTCTCCTCAAGCGGATTGGCCAGCATAAGCGGCTTAAAGACCGCTCTTCCTTCTGATTGCGGTTTTGGCTTGCGCCCTTCTAACCAGTCAAATAGCGGCTCATAGGGCGGGCTGATAAGGGGCCATATTTCCTCTATATCCTCAACCGGCTTATCAAAAGCCCCTGCCAGTGCCACGCGCATCAAGCGCGCCGACACCCCAACGCGCAAGCCGCCTGTCGCCAGCTTTAACAAGGCCCATCTTTGTGTTTGATCAAGCCTGTCTAAATAGTACCGCATCTGCGCTTCGGCCTCAGCACGGCTTGCCCCTTGCAAAAACCGCACCATCTCGCCAAGCGCAAAATCTTCGTGATTATGGGCATGTGTTTGCGGCCATAATAGCGAGACTGTCTCGGCTAAATCACCGACAAAATCATAAGACAGCGCAAATAGCACCTCATCTGTGGTGCTTGCGGCTAAATCGCGGATCATCTTGCCCTTTACATGCGGCAAGGTAAGATCGCCTGTGATAGCCGCGACACCAAAACCGCGCGCATCGCCAGAATTGTTTTGAAGCCAAGCGGTTAAATGCGCTAATTTCGCGTTTCGGCCGGGCGAGAAGACTAGATTTTCAAGCAAACTGGCAAAGGCTCTCATCCTTCATCTCCCTCCGCCCGCTCAAAGCCTATTAGCGCGAGTGCCTTTGCTTTACGCCCTTGCCTGCCTAGCTGATGGATAAGCGCCTCTTCATTGCCATGCGTGACCCAGACCTCAGCCGGGTTTATATCTTCGATGGTCTGCAGAATATCTGGCCAATCAGCATGGTCAGATAATATCAAAGGCACTTCGACAGACCGCTGTTTGGCACGCGCCTTGACCTGCATCCAACCAGAAGCAAAACAGATGATAGGATCAGGCAGACGATTGGCCCAAGGGCCGCCAATGGCAGAAGGCGGGCCCATAATAATCTGACCAGCAAGCTCTTTATTTGCCGCGCCTCTTGGCTTTTCTGGCAATGGCAAAAGCGTGCCAAGCGCCGCCCCTTGAGAAATATAATAATCGCATAAGGCTTTGAGAGCGCCATGAATATAAATAGGCGCATCATAACCTGATTGGCGCAAAAGCGCGATAACCCTTTGTGCTTTGCCAAGCGCATAAGCACCAATAAAACAACTGCGTTGGGGAAATAATCGCAGAATCTGCTTTAGTTTTTCAATCTCGCCAACCGGGTCTGGATGTGAAAAAACCGGCAGCCCAAAAGTCGCCTCGGTGATAAATACATCACATGGCACAACCTCAAATGGTGTCACGGTTGGATCATAAGCGCGCTTATAGTCACCGGCGGCTATAAGACGCTTACCCGCATAATCAAGAATGATTTGCGCAGAGCCCAGCACATGGCCCGCAGATGCCATCGAAATAACAACATCCCCTTCTTGACGACTTTGCCCATAATCAAGGGCAATCGCATTGGCGGTAAAATTTGCACCATAACGCAGTGCCATAATCTCAAGCGTTTGGGATGTGGCTATGACCTGCCCATGACCGGCTCTGGCATGGTCGGCATGGCCATGCGTAATAAGCGCGCGTGGCACAGG
>DBMZ01000029.1 GCA_002299005.1 Alphaproteobacteria bacterium UBA685
CCATCTGGCAGGCCTTGCTCGCTGGCTATTTGCGCAATGCGCAAGGCCACAAGCGGTGTTTCCTCAGATGGTTTCAAGATAAAGGCATTGCCTGTCGCAAGCGCAGGCGCCGCTTTCCAACAAGCGATTTGCGCCGGATAATTCCAGGCACCAATGCCCGCGCAAACGCCCAATGGCACACGCTTTGTATAGCCGATAGCATCCGCCCATTGATGAGAGGTGCCTGTCATAGTGGCGGCAAGATGGGCAAAATATTCGAACGCATCTGCGCCTGATGGCACATCACCTGTGACGGCTTCTGAATAAAGCTTGCCGACATCTTGGACCTCAAGGCGCGATAATTCTTCATTCGCCTCTTGCAAGGCAAGGCCAATTTTATGAAGCACACGCGCGCGGTCCTGTCCTGTTAGAGCGGCCCATTTCTTTTGCGCGGCCTTTGCATGCGCCACCGCCTCATCAAGCATGGCAGGCGAGGCGCGCTCGACCTTTGCGATAACCTCACCTGTGGCCGGATAGATTTTATCGATTGTGCCATGAGAGCTTGGATAGGGGGCACCGTTAATGAAAGATGAGATAATGTGCATGTGCGCCTCTGATGATAGGATGTCAGCTCGTGCTGAAAATCGGTCTTTAAAGACTTTGCAAAAGGGCAAGAAACGTTCTTGCAAAGATGTCTCAAATCTATCATGGTTTTTTGAAAAACTGCAAAAGCAAATCACGCTATTTGCACGAATTAGTGAGACGCTAGGAATGAGATTATGGTTGATTATGATGTAGATATCAACGAAGCGCGCCGCGATATGGCCGCCTTGTTTCGCTGGACAGCGCGTGAACGCCTGCATGAGGGGATTGCCAACCATTATTCAATGGCGGTCACAGCAGATGGGCAACAGTTTCTGATGAACCCTTATGGGATCCATTTCTCTAAGGTCAAAGCAGGTGATTTACTGCTTTTGAACGCGCAAGAAGAGCCGAATACAACAGATGTTGCCCAAAATAGTATAGGCGGTATGGTGGATGTCACGGCTTGGGGCATACATGGCGCGATGCATCGCAACAATCCCGGCGCGCGCGTTATCTTGCATTTGCATTCCCCCTATGCGACGGCTTTTTCATGCTTAAAAGACCCGGTTTTGCCGCCGATTGACCAGACCAGCGCGCGCTTTTTTAACCGTCTTGCCTTTGATAATGGCTTTGATGGGATGGGCATTGGTGATGAGGGCGAGCGCCTGTCGCATTTGCTTGGCAATCAGCGTGTGATGGTAATGGGCAATCACGGCATTATGAGTGTCGCATCGAGCCCGGCGATTGGCTGGGATTTGATGTATCATATTGAGGTGGGGTGCCGGAATTATATGCTGGCTTCTGCCTCTGGGCTTGCGCTGTCTGTGATGGCAGATGATGTGGCTGAGAAAACGGCCCAACAATGGGAAGATTATGAAAGCCAAGCTGTCCATCACCTTGCCGCTATTCGCCGTATTCTTGATGAAGAAGAGCCTGATTACGCGGCGCTCTAAACCCCCTATCCTTTTTTCGTATAATTCTGTTTTTGTAAGGTGCCTTTTATGGATATTTCCTCTTTCCCTGCGCTTATTTCACGTCCCCATTCATTGGTTGAGGCAGTGCCTTTCCTTAAAAATAGGGGCGTTCAGAATCTATTTTTGCTAGCAGACCCATTTGTCGCAACATCTGGCCAGCTAGATGGTTTGCGCGCCGCTATCGCTGAGGCAGGTATGGTGCTAACCGAATTTTCAGATTTTGCTGGCGAGCCTAAAATGGGCAAGATGGATGAGATTATCGCGCTCACAAGAGGCGCTAATTGTGATGGTGTCATCGGGGTTGGTGGCGGCTCTGCGCTTGATATGGCAAAGATTGTGTCTATCACTTTGGTCGCTGATAGGCCGGCAGATGATTATTGGATGATGGCAAATCCCTTGCCGCCGCAAAGCCTGCCATCTGTGATGGTGCCGACCACCGCTGGTACGGGGTCTGAATCATGTTCAACAAATATCATCGCTGACCGCAATGGTCATAAGGGCTGGGTTTGGGGGCCTGAGACAAAGCCTGATCTGATTATTCATGATCCTGTGCTAAGCACCAGCTTGCCAGCCGCGCTAACGGGTTGGTGCGGGATGGATGCCTTTATTCATGCCTTTGAAGCCTCCACCAATAAATATGCCCATGCAAGCGCGAGGGGCTATGGTCATCAGGCGATAAAATTGATTGTCGATGCGCTGCCAACGGCGGTGGCGAACGGCGATGATTTGGTCGCGCGTCAGAATATGTTGCTTGGCTCTGCGTGGGCAGGGGCCGCGATTGATCAAGTTGGCACAGCGGTGGCCCATCATATCAGCCACGCAATGGCGACGCTGGCACCTGTGCATCATGGGCATGCAACCGCCATTGGCTTTGAGGTGACGCTTGGCTGGATTGTTGAGGGCATTGAAGGTGATGATGTGGCGATTGAAAAATTCCAATCTATGGCAGATACGCTTGGGGTAAGAGATTATCGTGATGTGCCGCAATTTGTCTCCGACTTTATGGATGCGTGCCAGATTGATAGGCGCCTGCCACAAAGCTTTGCCGGTTTTGATAAGCACGCCTTGGTCGAACAATTATTGGCAGATCATACGCAATCAATGCGCGTCGCCACCTCGCGCGAGGTCACGCAAGAGGCGATTAGTGAGATTGTCGACAGGCTCGCCGCTTTGCCCATTCAGGCGTAACAGGCATAAGCAATCAAAAGGGTTATGCTAAAGGGATCATTGACTCTTTTGACCAATCCACGCAAATCGAATATAAGAACGAACTAATTAAGTGATATGAGCGATTGGACAATGAAAGCTGTCTAGTCAGGGGCGCTGTTATGAAGGCGGCGCATGATGTTTTTTTAAAGGCTTTGTGATGTTGGGTAATAAATCTGTGATGCCAAAAATGATAGCTGTTGTGATAGCAGTGATTATGACGTTTGGGCAGATGGTCACATCCATCGCATGGGCGCAAACAGGCCGCCCTATTTCAGGGGTGATTGCCGCCACTGATAAGCCTATCGCGGTCTCTTATGTCAATGAAGAGGGCGAGACGATTGGCCGTATCGCCGGTGTTGGTGAGCCGATTTACCTCAATGATGAGATCACAACGCCCGCAGGTGCCTCTTTGCAGGTATTGCTTCGTGACCAGACCGTCTTTTCAATTGGGCCAAACTCTACTTTGGTGTTTGATGAATTTATTTTTGATCCCACAAGCCCGGACGAATTAGCGCTAACAGCCTCTGTGACGAAGGGTAGCTTTAAATTTATTTCAGGTAAGATTTCAAAGTTAAAGCCGGGGGCGATGACCTTGAAACTGCCAAATGCGACAGCCTCGGTTCGTGGTACATCCGTGGTCGGGCGTGTGAGTGAGACAGGTGCGTCTGATATTGTGTTGCTAACAGGCGCGGTTCAGCTGTCAACAGCGTCAGCGCCGGCGGTTGATTTGATCCAGCCGGGCTGGGGTATTTCTGTGGGTGAGACAGGGGCGGCATCTGCGCCAACGCAATTCTCGCCTGAAGATATTGATACCATCATCCAAGAAGTTGAAACCAATGACGACGCCGCGGGTGATGAGACAGAGGTCGCAAATGCGGCTGGCGGTGAAGAGGCCGCCGAAGAAGAGCCATCTGAAGAAGCGGTGGAATCTGTCGCAGAAGTGGTCCGCGAGGCTGGCACTGAGGTGAGCGAAGAAGATATCGTCTCTATCATCAAAGCGGCTGATGGTGACCCTGAGGCCGTGGCTGAGGGTATCGTGAAAGCCATTATCGAGACGCGCATTGAAAGCGGTGATATTGACGCAGAAGCGCTTGCTGAATTTGAAAGCTTTGTCTCAGCACAAGGCGAAGGGCTTGGCGGTGAGGGCGGTGCCTTTATCCCTGAAGATTTCAAAATTGAAGACCTGAATGTTGCTGATCTTAAAGTGGAAGATCTAGGGATTGAGGGCTTTAGCTTTGGCGGTGATGATAGTTTTGTTGACGCCTTCTCAGAGCGTCTTGATACAGACATATTAGCGCTACCAAAATTTGATGAGACAGATTTTGGCTTTGGTACGGTGCAATTTGAAGATGTTAAATTCGATACAGCGGCCTTTGATTCAACGCAGATTACGGTCACACAGCGCTTTGATATTAAGGAAGTCTCGCAATTAATCGTCGGTAATGAATTTGGCGGTGATGAGGCGCCTGAGATTGAATTCTCATTCTTTGATATTCTGTTTAATGCCGAGGCAATCAACCAAGAAGTCGCCAAGCGCGAAACTTCTTTTAGCTTTGAGGAAGCGTCTTTTGGCGAGCGCACAGATGATGGCAAAGAGCCGCAAGAGACAGCGACGCCTGATGAAGGCACTAATTTTGCCAATGAAGAGCCTGTACAAGACGATGCGCCTACTGAACCAACGATTTTGTTTAGCCAAAAAATTGACGAAGAGGGTGTCGCAAAAATCGTGATTGAGCGCCCTGTATTTGATGATGGTAAAACAGAGACAGATGGCGGTGAGGCTGCGACTGAGACAGAAGTCCCGTCTTTTGAGGCGGCTGAATTATTCTTGAATAAATTTGTCGAGGAAGAGACAGAAGCCAAAACCGAAGTGTCAGTTGATGAGCTGGCAGAGGCAAGCAGAGAGGAAGCGTCCGATTCGCAAAAAGAGCTGGCCGATTTGATTGAACGTGTCCAATTGGAGACACGTGAAGGCACGCTAGACCCGCTTGCTTATTATAAAGAAGGTAATGCCGAGGCACATTGGCTTGTGCTGCAATCAGGCAACAGGCTCGGCCATGATGAGGATTATGGCACGCTTATCTCTGAATCATTTAGCGGCACGGTGCGCTTTAGGGATAGTTTTGATGTCAAAGATGCTATGACCACATTTAGCGCAAAGGCTGGTTATGATATCACGCTTGATTATGATACCGCCGCTGTCACAGGGTCATTTGCGCTCAGCAATATGAGCTATAATGAGCAGACTTATTATAGTGAAAATGATGTCACAAGCCATTCAGAGGAAATCTCTAATGTGTCATTGGCAGGCAGAGATACGCCATCTGGCACGTTGTCACAGGGTGAGGCCATTCGCAATGTAGATATCGCAACGGTTGATTTCTATAATAATACAACCGATTCCGAAGTCTCAAGCCG
>DBMZ01000032.1 GCA_002299005.1 Alphaproteobacteria bacterium UBA685
CCCCCAAGCGCGCGCGCTTCATAGCCAATTTGTCCTTGCTCAAATTGCGGGCGACCAAGACCTGTGAGGTCATAAGATGATAAGGCAGCCTCTACTTTTTGAATAAGAGACGCCAATTGTGCCGCTGGCAGGGTGCCATCTATGACAATCTTTTCTGTATCTAGAACCGCATGGGCATTCACAATCGCCCCTGCTAGGGCTATCGCCGCCTCATCTGCCCATTTATTAAACAAATCAAGCACATCGCCTGTTAATTCTGAATAGCCATGCAAGGTTTCAATCTGATGACCATGCGCATTCAGCAATTTTTCAAGGTCGCGCAAAGACGCCTTTGACAGCAATTGTGACGGCGTCTTGCCATCATGCGTTGCCATGGATGTACTCATCGAGCCGATAGAGGCCGCATTGCCATTATAGCCAGATAACAGCTTCCCATCCATCACCACACCGCCGCCAATAAAGGTGCCGACATAGAGATAAAGAAAATCATGTGAATGACGCTCTTTATTCAATGATAATTCGGCCAAACATGCGGCAGACACATCATTCATCATCGAGACCGGCAAGGCGGTAAAACCAGCAATCTCTGCGGGCAAGTCAATTTCCTGCCACGCATCCATCATTTGCACAGATGTCTCAAACTCATGCGACCAGCTAGCCAGCGCGCCTGGGGCCGCAAGGCCGATACCTATCAGACGTTCAGCTTGCTCAGGGCTAAGCGCATCACGCATCTCAGCAATGGCGGCCTTAATCGCGGGCAATGTCTTTGCAGGCTCAGGGAAATCATGATGGCTTGTCTGGCGCTTAATGATAGAGCCATCAAAGCCCATCAAAATCACATCCAATGAGCGACGGCCCATTTTCACACCAATAGAAAACACACCCTCAGGGTTCAGCAACAGACCTGTTGACGGCTTGCCAACACGGCCACGTTGCTTTTCGCCGGTGATGATATAGCCATCATGTATCATCCGGTTCACAATCACAGAGATTGTTTGCGGCGTAAGATTGGTTACACGCGCCAATTCAGCCTTAGCAATACCAGGTTCACGGCGCACTAATGAGAGAACAAGTCGCTCATTATACTGACCGAGCCCTATCTGGTTACTGCCTAATTCTTGCTTTGGCAAACTCATCATAAATGCCCTTTTCTATCCCATGAAAAAGCAACGTTGCCTCTTACTTATGGGCTAAATGCGCCGCCATATCTAGCATTCTGTTTGAGAAACCCCACTCATTATCATACCAAGACATGATGCGCACCATACCATCTTCGGTCACAGTTGTTTGGTCTAGCGCAACCGTTGATGAATGCGCGTCATGATTAAAGTCGATTGACACAAGCGGCTTATCAGTCACAGCCAAAACACCCTTCATAGGGCCATGCGCGGCATCTGATAATAGCTGGTTAATCTCTGCCACATCTGTTGGACGATTTGGCATGAATTTCAAATCAATCACAGAGACATTTGCGGTTGGCACGCGAATGGCTGACCCGTCAATCTTGCCAAGCAATTCTGGCAGAACAAGGCCCACAGCACGCGCCGCGCCTGTGGCAGTTGGCACCATTGATAGGGCCGCCGCACGCGCTCTGCGTAAATCCTTATGCAAGCCATCTTGCAAGCACTGATCGCCTGTATAGGCATGAACCGTTGTCATATAGCCTGTCTTAATACCAATCGCGTCATTCAAGACCTTCGCAACAGGCGTTAAGCAATTTGTCGTGCATGAGGCGTTTGAGATAATCTGATGCTCATCGGTGATGTCATTATGGTTCACACCATAGACAGCTGTGATATCCGCATCTTTGCCGGGGGCTGAGATAATCACGCGCTTCATATCATCGCGTAGGTGCAAGGCGGCTTGGTCTCTTGATGTAAAGATACCTGTGCATTCCATCACCACATCAACACCTGACCAATCAATCTGTGTGGGATCACGCTCTGCGCTGAGGCGGATAGTATGATTGCCGGCAACAAGCTTGCCATCTTTAACTTCTGCTTCTGGCAATAGACGGCCATGAATCGAATCAAAATTGAGCAAATGGCAATTTGTCTCAACATCACCCAAATCATTAATAGCCACAAATTCAATGTCTTGATTGCCTGCCTCAACAGCCGCTCTCAACACAGAACGACCAATACGACCAAAACCATTTAACCCAACTTTGATAGCCACAGCTCTACCCCTTATTTTGAGATTGTCTCTTTTAATATATAAATAACTCTGATTTACTAATTGAAAGCGCGCAGATGATCAAGCTTTTTTTAAAGCCAAATTGAAATTAAATCAGATGACCCTGTTTATGAGAGGCGCTATTTATGCGTTATAATCGGCCAGTTCAGCCGCGAGTGCTTTTTTGAAGATGTATAATTCAGCTGTTGGCACGACCAAGTCAAAGCCCTCATCGCGCCTGATAGCACTGCCCTTCCCGCCTGAACAGAAAATCCCTGCCTTCTTGCCAGCCTTTTTTGTCATAGCCACACAATGCGCAATCGCCTCTTCAAGCCCCTCAATAGAATGTTCAGGGCCAGGCGTATAGCCAAGCGTTAGCGCAAGGTCTGTTGGCCCAACAAAGATCCCATCAAGCCCTTCAACCGCCAAAATTTCATCAATATTCTCAAGCCCTTCTCTGGTCTCGATCATCGCTAGCTTGATAATTTCATCATTCGCATGCTTGGCATAATCAGCGCCGGCATAATTCAACACACGCGCGCTCGCAAATGAACGCCCCCCATGCGGCGGATATAAGGACGCATGCACAAACGCTTTGGCATCCTCGGCGCTATTGATAAGCGGGCATATCAGACCGTAAGCGCCGTAATCCAATGATTTCATGATGATTTCAGGCACATTACCCGGCAAGCGCACCATCGGAATTGCCGGCGTGGCTGAGATAGCTTGCATGAAATTCATCAAATTATGCACATCAGACGCGCCATGTTGCAAATCCACCGCCACAGCATCTACGCCTGCCACACCAACAGTCTCTGCCAAGACAGTGGATTCAGTCGCAATCCAGCCGCAAAGCGCTGTCTCATTATTGTCCCATTTGGTCTTAACGTTATTTTTTCTCATCATTCATCATCCCTTTATTGCCTTAATCAAACTGACTAGTGGCAGCTCTAATCTCTTTCAAGCCAACAACCCTTATCCAGACAAACCTGTTTTAGCAACGTTGGTTTATCTGTCATGACACCATCAACGCCAAGGTCAATGAGCCAGCGCATTTCCGCCTCGTCATCAATCGTCCAAACATGCACCTTAATCGCCAATTTATGACATTGGCGCACAAACCATTTTGTCACAATAGGAAAGCCGAAATGCTTCATTGGCACCTGCACCGCGACCACATCAGGGCGCGCAAGCGGCAGGCCAAGGCCGATAAGCATGATGCGGATAATATCATTTTGCACAGCTGTCACTGGCACAGATTTTTTCACAAGCGATCTTAGTTCTTTGAGGCGCGCGCCAACAAAAGACGCCGCCACAACCCTCTCAGCCTCTGGATGGCTATTCAGGAAATTGGCAAGCGGTATCGTGCCATCACGGCGCTTAATATCAATATTGAAAAGCGCCTCTGGCAAGGCCGCCAAAACATCTGATAGGCGCGGGATTTTCTCCCCATTATTCAGGCGCAATTCGTCAATCTCATCGCTCGTATGCGCGCAAAATAGCCCCGTACCATTCGAGACACGCTCTAGCCTATCATCATGGAAAATATACACCACCCCGTCCGATGAGGCCTGCATATCTGTTTCCATATAACGATAGCCCAAATCCCACGCATTATGAAAGGCGGACAGGCTATTCTCAAGCGCTTCAAGCGAGCCACCACGATGCGCAATCGGATGGAACGGTTCTGTATAAAGCCCTGTCTTGGCCCTAACGGTGCTATGGTCTTTGGCCATTATCGCAGCTCTTCTTCCGGATAGGTTGCCTCAATAGCCGCAGAGGCAATCACTGAGATAGTGCCATTGACCTCATCCACAACATTCTGGCCGCCATGCACAATTGTCACGACCGCATGGCCTCTTGGCAATTTGGCGGCAACCACATCTCCATCTACGGCCTCAGGGTCTTGCACGCCAATTGTCACATTCACCTGCATTTTTTCATGATCAAGGCCAAGCGACCTGAACAAAATCAGCGAGCTATGGCGGATAGCATCATCGACCGCGCGGCATGCCGCTTTGGTATAATCCTCACCATAAAGGTCGGTGCCCATGCCCATTTCCAAAATCAACCGCTTCATGAGGCATCTCCTGTGGCTGGCCCGCTAGCAGGCAGGTCAAAGGAGACGATAATCGCCGCCTGTGCCATCACGGTGAATTGCGGCTCACCATCGCTGTTTTTGGCTTGTGGTTTAGGGATATCGAGACCGCCTTGCACAGCTTTGACTGACACACTGCCATAGGGAAAGACGGCCGCGACCGCCGCGACATCCACGGCCTGCGGCTTTTGCACGGCCACCTCGACATCAACAATCATCGCATCACGCGGCAAATCAAAGGCATCTGCGACGGTCAGGCTATTACGCCAAAGCGCATTTTCGACCGCTCTTTTCGCCGCGGCGGTATAATCCCCCCGCCGCAAAGAGCTGCCCATGCCCAGCTCCATAGCAATCCGTTTTTTGGCCATTAGCCACTCCCTTTAATGTGCGCTCACTGACAATAATATGGCCATCTTGCGCCTCAAATATGAGGTATCACTGTGAGCGAAAAGAACATCGCTGGTCAATATCTTTAGTGGAAGAGAGGAAAAGAAATCTGGAGCGGGCAACGAGATTCGAACTCGCGACCCTCAGCTTGGGAAGCTGATGCTCTACCAACTGAGCTATACCCGCATGCCTGATTTATCCAGACTATAACATAAAATTGAAAAACAAATAGTCTTGGCCTTCAAAAAGACCAAAAAAAA
>DBMZ01000089.1 GCA_002299005.1 Alphaproteobacteria bacterium UBA685
GACGGCGCCTCTACAGGCTCATTCAGGTCAAGCGGTGATGTGGTTGGCGTCGATATTTCTGCTCTAGGCTTCGCCCGCTTAGCGGCTATCTGCTCCAGATCTCTGGCACTAACTGACAAAGACGCTTGCGGCGCGTGATATGATTTTTCAGTATCTGCAACATCTGCCGAATCAACGGGTGATTTTTGGGTTGGCGTATTATTTGCCGCAACTGCTGGCACAGTTTGTTCCGGCACAGTTTGTTCTGGCAGCTCGTCTATGGTCTCATCTTCATCTTTGACAGGGTTACGCCATACGACATTATCAAGCGTTAGCACCTCATCTGCTGTGCTCAATTGATCCTCAGATTGCTCAACAAGCTTTTTAATCGCTTGTAGCGCCTCTTGAACCTGCTTATCACCACCGCCGCTCATCGCTTTGGCTACCCCCTGTCAGAAAGAAGAGGGAATGCCCGCAAGCATTCCGCACCTTTCACGATATTAGCCTAGTTAGGTAAATCTGCCAAAGGTAAAAACCCCCTGAAGACGTCCTTTGCATCAGGCGTCTCTGATAGTGGCACAAGCATGCCATCAAGTGATACAGCCGCCCCATTCAAGCTACCAATAGCCGCCAATAGGCGATAATGATTACTCATGATCTCGCGTTGTGTTTGCAACAGACGAAGCTTTGCATCACTAACAGATTGCTCTGCATCTAACTGATCAAGAAAGATTTTTTGACCATACTCAACCTCAGCGCTAATCCCCTCAGCGACCAATTCTGCGGCCTGCAATTCAGCTTCTACCGCCGCCTTTTGTGCCAAAGACGCATTCAAAGCACGCAAAGAAGAGCGGGCATTTAGGGCGACCTTACGCTCTGTATCGGCCAATTGATATTTGGCACGCTCTAGCTTGGCATAAGTCTCTTTACCCTTAGCGCGCGAGCCGTTTGTGACGATGAGAGGTGAGGTTAACTTAATCTCACCTTTAATATCAAACTTATCTTGCGTCCGCCCTTTTGCACGCGAATCAGTGGCTGACAGGGTGAAATTCACCTTTGGCAGAACTTGACGTGCCAGCACATCAAATTGGGCACGCATTGAGCGCTCATTGGCACTTGCGACCTTCATATCAGGGTGATTTGCCACCGCCATAGCTTCTGCATCTTGCAAGCTTGCGGGAATATCGCCTGTTAATGACGGTAATGAGAGATCCTCTCCTGCAAGGCCTGTAAGAGACTGGTATGTCTCAAGCGCTGTCTGTTCTTGCGATTGCGCACCAATAAGGTTTGAATGGGCACGGGCAAGACGCGCTTTGGCCTCTGCGAGGCGTGTAATCGTTGTTGTGCCGGCGTTCAAACGAACTTCGGTTGCTTGTGTCTGTGCCTCAAGGCGCGCGACATTTTCTTCTTGCAACTGGCGCGATTGGCTTGAGGTAAGCAACGTCAAATAGGCATCAATAATAGATAGAATGGCGCCCTGCTCTGCCGCCTGATAAGACGCCATAGAGGAGGCAATGCCATAATTAGCCACAGCCAAACGCGCATCAATCTCACCTGAGTCAAATAGCTGTTTGGTGATAGCGACACGTGTTGAAAAAGACTGGCTCGACGCAAAACCACCGGCGCTTGATTTTGAGTCACTCTCAGTTTGCGCGCCTGTCACGGTCAGATTACCTGATAAATCATTACCGGCACTTGAAAGGCCGATTTGCTGTTGCGCCGCCACATAGCTTTGGCGCGCTGCCATCAAATTATCCGATTTTTCAATGCCCGCTAAAAGAGATTCTTGCATTGTCTCAGCTTGTGCGCTGACAGACAGCCCAAATATAAGAGCGGCGGCGATGCCAAAACGATTTACCATTTGAAAACCTCAATTAAGTCTTAAAGTTACGAGACTAAGATAGGCGCAGAAGACACCCTGCCCTCTGCCCTCTCGATATACTAATACTTGTTTATACGAACAAACAACTTTTGTAGTTGTACAAAGGTACGAATTTTATGCGTGCCGTAATACGGGCATTAATACGGGCCCTAAAACTGAAAGGCTGGCTTTGCTTTGAACTCAGTCAATGTCGGCACTTGCGCGTTGAATAATGAGCGACGCACAAAATCATCGCCTGCCTTAGACCAAAGGCTAGCTTCGCCTTGCGCTGTATCTGACTGGCGCCAAATCGCGGCAAGCTTGCCATTTGCGGTCAATTGGCTCAACAAAGCCTCAGGCATTGTCTCAACGCCGCCTTCGATTAATATCGCATCATACGGCCCCTCAGACGCATAACCTTCGGTCAGCTTGCCTTTCAGAACAGCGACATTGCCAATTTCCATGCCAGCCAATAATTCTTGGGTCTTTTCGACACCGGCATTGCGATTATCCACCGCAATCACAGAGGCACAAAGCTGAGATAGCAAGGCCGCCGTATAGCCCGTGCCCGCACCGATAAGCAACACATTATGCGAAGGCGCAATTTCCAATGCTTGCAAAAGGCGCCCCATCACCATTGCTTCGACCATGTAACGACCGCCAGCTAGCGCTAGATCTTCATCGACATAGGCAACATCACGTAGCGATTTTGGCACAAATTCTTCGCGCGGGGTTTGCGCAAAAGCCGCAACCACTCTCTCATCAATGACTTTATTTGGTCTAATTTGACTATCAATCATCGCTTTACGCGCGATATCAAAACTTGTCTGCGCCATGAAGAGCCTCTTATAATTATCAACTACTTTTTTGTCTAACAATCATCCATCAGCGATAGATGAGAGAAATTCCCGCCACCTTATAACGCGACCACCATTTTGATTCAATGCCACGATGGTCAAAAACGCACCAGATGATATGATTATTTGCAAAAAATTTGGGGCAAAAGTCACTTTTCTTGATTGACTGTGCCTGCCCCATGCAGTAAATCCTTGAGCCATGGTGGCCCGATGGCAGAGTGGTTATGCAGCGGTTTGCAAAACCGTGTACATCGGTTCAATTCCGGTTCGGGCCTCCATTTTTCCCCTTAAATATCCGATAATCACTGCGCTTTATGCCAGATTAATATCTCGCTTACAGGCTGTCTCCCATTGCCAGATGCGTTGATAGAGCGCCTTGCTTTTATTTCAGCAAATTCAAACGGTTGGTATAGCTCTTTAACCGCATCACAATAGCTGTTAGAGGCGATGAAACTAATGTTCTTTTCCGCTAATTGACGGCAGGTTTCTGCCAATCGCACTTGGTCCGCATAGCCAAAGTCATCTTGCGCATAGCTGGTAAAATAGGACGTATCAGAGAGCGGCACGTAAGGCGGGTCAAAATAGATAAAATCCCCTGGCACAGCCTGTGCGGCCATAAGCTCAAAAGGGCTGTGCTGGATGGTGACATGTTGCAAAGCCTCACTCGCCGCCAAAATACCCTCTTCATTGACAATATTCGGGTTGCTATAGCGGCCAAAAGGCACATTAAATTGCCCCTTACTATTCACGCGATACATGCCGTTAAACCCTGTGCGGTTCAAAAACAGCAGACGCGCGGCGCGTTCGACACAAGATAGCGCCGCAAAGGCGTCTCTATCACGGTCAAGATTGCGCATGTGATAATAGTAATCCTTGTCATAATAATGCGTGCGCAAGGCATCTATCAGCTGTTTTGGCGCATCACGCACCGTTTGATAACAATTCACAAGCTCATCATTGACATCACTCAACGTCGCGCTGGTTGGTGCAAGGTCAAAAAATAACGCGGCACCGCCCATAAAGGGCTCATAATAATGGCGTATTTGCGTGGGCATATAGCGTTTAATTATCGGCACAAGCTGTCTTTTGCCGCCCACCCATTTCAAAAAAGGCTTACCCACTGCGATGTTACCCGTCATTATTTTGCACAAAACCTGGCCGCTAGCATAGACGGCTTTTATGAATAGCCCTAAGCTATTTTTTATCACCCCTTTTGCGTCTATTGAACAGATGCCAACGTGGCGCGAAAAAACAATGAATTGAGCCTATTATGCGCATTCTTATTTCTATCTCTGCCCTGTTGCTAGCGGTCTTTTTGGTGCAGGTCAGTACAGGCACATTAGGCCCGCTTGATGCGCTTTCAGGCCTTGAGATAGGGTTTTCGCGCACCCAAATCGGTCTCATCGGCTCGTCTCATTTTGTGGGATTTATCTTAGGCTGTTTCTTATCGCCCTTATTGGTGCGCCGTGTTGGCCATGCACGGACCTTTTCATTTGTAACAGGCCTGTCAATCATCGGCGTGCTTTTGCACCCTTTATGGGAAAATCTCTATTTTTGGATGGTTTTGCGGATTTTCTCTGGCATGGCGGTTGCCGGCGCCTCAACGGTGATTGAAAGCTGGCTGAACGCGAAATTGAACAATAATAACCGGTCGCGCTATTTTTCATTATACCGCGTTTTCGACATGTCAGGCGCGCTTGTGGCACAGGCCCTTATCGCCACGCTCCCACCCGCTGAAGCATGGGCTTATTCGATTGTCGCGATCTTTTTATGCTTGTCGTTTTTCCCCCTCGCGCTCACCAAATCAGTGCAACCAGCCCTCCCAGAACATATTAAATGGCGACCTTTTCTTGCCGTCCAAATCTCTCCCATCGCGGTTGCAGGCGTTCTTGTGGTGGGCGCGACAGGTGCGGCGATACGCATGGTTGGGCCTCTATTTGCCTATGATAGCAACCTGAACGCTACCCAAATCGCCTTATTCCTCGCTTTGTTTATTTTTGGTGGCGCGCTCTCTCAATTCCCAGTTGGGTTTCTGGCTGATAAATTCGCCAAGAGAACTGTCATGATGGCGCTATCGCTCTCGACCGTAATCGTCTCATTCATCATGCAAATTGACATCATCACAAGCACATTGGGCACTTATCGCTTTTTCATCTTGGTGTTTGTGTTTGGCATGGCGACGATGCCCATCTATTCTTTAGCGGCAACACACGCCAATGATTTGTGCAAAAAAGAAGATATGACAGATCTCAGCGCCTCACTGATTTTCTTCTTCGCGCTTGGTGCCATTGCTTCGCCTATTATCGCGGGCTCTCTGATTGATGAATTTGGGCCGGCGATTTTGTTTATTTATTTTGCGATTTTGCATATCGCGCTCTTTGTCTTTGGGTTCCACCGTGTTATCAAACGGCCGGTTATTCACTTCGCAAAGCCTTATCGCTATATTCCACGCACCAGCCTATTCATCGCCAAAACAGTGAAAACAATGCGTCGCTCGCAAGATGATTAGCCTTACTCTGACCACCTAATAACAAAGCCAGTTTACAAAGAGGCCTCCTTTTGCGCAAATCCACCGCTAATTTCCTTATGCTTATAGCTGCCTTGATTTGGGGCACGACCTTTATCGCCCAGACCACAGGTATGGACACGCTTGGCCCGTTTTCATTCACAGGGGCACGCTATCTTATCGGGATGGCGGTCATGATACCGCTAGCGCTTTGGGAATCTAAGCGAACATCGTTATTTCAGGCAACGAGGCAAAATCCGCGCCTGTTAAAAGGAGCCTTATTGCTAGGTGTCTTGATGTTTGGTGGCATATCGCTTCAACAAACAGCGCTTCTTTATACCAAGGTGGCCAATGCGGCCTTTTTGACTGCGCTTTATGTGCCCGCGGTTCCTTTGATGACATGGGTTTTGACAAGACAGCCGATTGGTCTGCCAATTTGGCTTGCTCTGCTGTTATCGCTAGGCGGCTCTTATCTTTTATCGGGCAATGCGGGCTTTGAAGCGCAATTTGCCGATATTTTGGTCGCTATAGGCGCCCTTTTCTGGGCAGCTCATATCATTGCGATTGGGTTTGTGACGCGCATGGTTGACGCACCTTTGCAACTGGCCTTTGTCCAAAATGCCGTTTGCGCCCTGCTCTCTTGCATGGGTGCCTTTATCTTTGAGACCCCTGCCTTGGGAGATTTCCTGCCTGTTTGGCAAGAATTATTCTATGCAGGCGCGATTTCAGTCGGCATCGCCTACACGCTCCAGCTTGTTGCGCAACGCCACGCAAATGTCACAGCGGCGGCCTTTTTACTCTCGCTAGAGGCAGTTTTTGCCGCGATAGCTGGCTGGCTATTCCTGTCACAAAATTTATCATCACTTGCTTTGATTGGTTGTATCGCGATTTTCTGTGCGGTTCTGATTGCCGATGTCCTGCCGCGCTCTTGGTTTGAGCGCTCATCCAAAACCACCTCCTAGCTATCAGAATTTTGCTTGATTTTAGAAAATTGACAGTCCAATTTCTGCGCAATACGTACAAAAAGAAAACTTAGGATCTGCTTTTATGACTGAAAATGTTACTGACCGTGATTTCAAAACCGCAATGGGTCGTTTCCTGACCGGCGTAACAATTGTTAGCTGTATCCGCCAAGATGGCACCCCCTATGGGCTGACCGTCAATTCTTTTGCCTCTGTCTCGTTAAATCCGCGCCTTGTTCTATGGTCACTAATCAAAGACAATTCAAGTGCTGAAGATTTCGCCAAGGCGCAAAGCTTTTCAATCGCGTTTCTGGCAGAGGAACAAGGCGATATCTGTCAAAGATTTGCCTCTGACCATGAGGACCGTTTTGCGGGTGTTGCATGGCATCAAGGCCCATCAGGCGCGCCTATTATCGAAAATGCCTTAACGGTGCTAGAATGCGCCCCATGGCAACTCCATGATGGCGGCGACCATATTATCCATATTGGTGAAGTGACAGCTATCCATCATAATCCCGACGCACAAAAGCCGATGAGCTATTTTGCTGGCAAGGTGAATGAGATTTGAATCAAGGCACGTTTCATGCAAAACAACTTCATTTAGTCCTGATAGGCGGCGGTCACGCGCAAATACAGGTGCTAAAGTCGTTGGGCATGAACCCCATTAATGGCCTTGCAATCACGCTTATAACAGATGTGTTGAACGCCCCCTATTCAGGCATGTTGCCGGGCTTTGTTGAGGGGGTTTGGCGTGAAGAAGACATCCACATAGATCTCACTAAATTAGCCAGCTTTGCCGGCGCGACACTTATCCATGATGAAGTGTTTGAGATTGACGCGGTCAGCAAACAGGTTTGCTTCGAAAACCGCCCTTCGATTGGCTATGATATTCTATCTCTGAATTGCGGCGCGGTACCAGATTTAGACCAGATAAAGGGCGCGCGCGCTCATTCTATTGCGGTTAAACCAATCGCGCATTTTCTGGCAAAATTACCAGAACAGATTGCCGAGAACCAGCCGTTAAATATCATTGGTGCAGGCGTGGCAGGGCTTGAGTTAGCCTTTGCTTTTAAGGTGAAATACGCATCTCAAAACCCTGTTATTAATGTGTTTTCAAGGTCAAAACATATCCTGCCAACCATGCCAAAACGAAGTGGCACGATGCTCTCCCAAAAAGCTGGTGAATCAGGTATTCATATTCATAATAATACAGCCATTACCTCTCTTTCAGCAACTGAGCTTAAAGCAGATGATGGCCGCGCCTTTGCGCCCGGATTGAATTTCGTTGTCACAGGCGTCAAGGGTAAAGTGTGCGTCAAGGGCAAAAGCTTGCACTTCTGTCAAAATAGAATAATCGTGATTAATGTGTTCCCATTTTGTTTGAACGACTCCTATATCTGCTTGATCAAACTGTGGTACCGTTTTTAATAACCAGTCTTTTCTAGGGAGAAAATCAGCATCAAAAATGGCAAT
>DBMZ01000116.1:0-315 GCA_002299005.1 Alphaproteobacteria bacterium UBA685
GCCAAGAAGCACGCAAAGAATTAACCCTTAAACCACCTTGGCTTTATAGAGACAGAGATCCGCAATCGCGCATTTGCCGCACTCAGGCTTACGCGCCTTACAGACATAGCGCCCATGCAAAATCATCCAATGATGCGCGCCTTTTTTCCATTTCTCTGGCACACGGCGCAGTAATTCACGCTCTACCACCAGCACATCTTTGCCAGGCGCGATGCCTGTGCGATTGCCAAGCCGAAAAATATGCGTATCAACCGCGATGGTCGGCTCACCAAAAGCTTCATTTAAGACCACATTCGCTGTTTTGCGCCCAACCCC
>DBMZ01000116.1:581-5494 GCA_002299005.1 Alphaproteobacteria bacterium UBA685
TTAAACAGGCCGATTGTTTTGACATGATCCTTGATACCGCCAAGCCCAAGGGCAACCATTTTTTCAGGCGTATCAGCCACAGCAAACAGACCTTTGGTCGCCTTATTCACCCCCACATCAGTCGCTTGCGCTGATAGGGCGACGGCCACAAGAAGGGTATAGGGATTTGTGAAGTCTAATTCAGTTTGCGGATTTGGCATGACTTCTGAGAGACGTTCAAACACCGTATCAATATGTGCCAGCTTCATTTTCACAGCCATAATAAACCCTCTTTTCTTCTGCTTTAATCATCTTATATCATGAGAGCAGATGATGACCAAAAAATGATGAATAATAGGAATTAGTCCCCCCATGTCGCATAGCCATAGCGCCGCCCAAGCAACAGATATCAGCCCTGTCTTTGATGTCATCACCCTCTGGCCACACCGCTCATTAAGCCAGCGCGGCTTTACCATATTATTGCTGATTCTAGGCACGCTTGCAGTGGCAATTGGCCTGGGATTTTTCCTGCTTGGCGCATGGCCTGTGATCGGATTTATGGGGCTTGAATTGTTGGTACTTTATGCCGCTTTTCGGCTAAATTACCGTGATAGCAAAGCCTCAGAGCAATTATTGATACATGCCAATGGCCTCGACCTTATTCGCATCTCGCCAGCGGGCAAGCAAAACCGCACCAGCTTTGCCTCTCATTGGTTGCGTGCAGAGCTGATACCGCAAAAGGGCAAGCGCAAAACCCTCGCCTTGCGCCATCATCATGATAGCTTTGAGATAGGCGCATTTCTGCCACCTGCTGAGAAAAAGAAAATTCAGTCACTGATTAATGAGCGCATAGAGGCGGCCAGAAGCCGTGCCTAGAAACACAGCCCCTTAAAGGCCTAGCACATCATCCATGCTGTAAAGACCCGCTGGCTTGCCAGCCATAAAACGTGCGGCTGTTAGCGCGCCTCTGGCAAAAATCGTGCGCTGATTGGCAATATGCGTCAGCTCAATACGTTCATCCTCGCCAAAGAACATCACACTATGCTCGCCCGCCACATTACCGCCGCGCATAACAGCAAAGCCAATATCGCCGTCTTTGCGCGCGCCTGTGATGCCATCACGGCCACTATCGCGCACATCATCAAGTGCCACATCACGCCCACGCGCCGCCGCATGACCAAGCGCCAAAGCGGTGCCAGATGGGGCATCTACTTTTTGATTATGATGCGTCTCGACAATCTCAATATCCCATTCAGGGCCCAATGCCTTCGCCGCTTTTTCGACCAATTTAACCAGCAAATTAACGCCCATAGACGTGTTCGCACAATATAAGATAGGCACGCTTTTTGCGGCCTCTTTCAGCTGTGCTTCTTGGGCCTCATCAAGGCCTGTTGTGCCGATAACAATCGCTTGGCCCGTGCCTTTTAGCTTGTCAATCAGCGCCAAAGTTGCCTCAGGGCGTGAGAAATCAATCACCACCGCCGCCTCTGCTAAATCAGCGATATCAGCTGTGATAGTGCCTGTGCCACAAGGCGCGCCTTGATGCGGGCTAGCGGCAAATTCAAGACCGCCAACCAGCGTAAGATCAGACGCACCATCTGCCACAGAGGCAATCATCTGGCCCATACGGCCCATCGCACCAGATAGAGCAAATTTCAAATTGGCCATGGTCACTTACATCCTTATCAGCGTCTATCTTTTATCGAAGAGTAGCATAACGCGCTTTTAGGCATCGTCAAACAGACCTTTGATTTTGTCATACCAGCCTGTTGCCTTCGGGCTGACATTGCCTGCCTCTTGGAACTCTTCTAGCAATTCTTTTTGTCTATCAGTTAGCTCTGCTGGTGTCTCAACTTGAATTTCAACAATTTGATCGCCATGCCCTGAGCCACGCAAAGCTGGCATGCCTTTACCGCGCATTCTGAACTTGCGTTGCGATTGCGTGCCTGCCTCAATCGTCAAGCGCGCCATCTTGCCAGAGATGGTCGGCACATCAATTGTCCCACCAAGCGCGGCTGTGACCATTGGCACAGGCACACCCATATAAAGATTATTGCCGTCACGGTTAAAGATATTATGGTGACGCACCTCAACAAATATATACAGATCGCCCGCCGCACCGCCGCGCATACCAGCCTCACCCTTGCCAGATAGGCGGATGCGCGTGCCCGTATCAACACCAGCAGGGATCGTCACATTCAAAGTCTGTGTCTTATCAACACGCCCTTGGCCTGCACAGCTTGTGCAAGGATCTGAGATGGTTTGGCCTTGGCCACGACATGACGGGCATGTCCGCTCAAGGGTAAAGAAGCCTTGTTGCTGGCGCACCTTGCCAATGCCGTTACATGTGTCACAATTTGTTGGTGAAGAGCCTTTCTTGGCCCCTGTGCCCGAACAAGGATCACAAGAGACAGCGACGTTCACACGGATATCTTTTTGGATGCCTGAAAAGGCTTCTTCCAGCGTGATATCCATATCATAGCGCAAGTCAGAGCCTTGGTTATTCTGGCTTTGCCCGCCTCTGCCGCCGTTAAATTCATTGAACATCTGATCAAAAATATCAGAGAAACCACCGCCGCCGCCAAAGCCGCCGCCGCCAAAGCCGCCGCCGCCTGCTTGCTGATCAAAGGCGGCATGGCCGAGCCTGTCATAGGCGGCACGTTTTTGTGAATCCTTCAAAACCTCATAGGCTTCAGAGGCTTCTCTGAACCTATCTGCCGCCGCCTCATCATCAGGGTTGCGGTCAGGGTGATTTTTCATCGCCAATTTACGATAGGCAGATTTGATCTCTTTATCATCTGCATTACGGCCAATGCCTAGCACATCATAGAAATCTCGTTTTGACATGATATCACCTTTGCAATCTTACTTTTGATGCCAAAAAAGGCTTATGTGCTTTTTCATAATGGCACATAAACCTCTTTTGGATAATGAGGAGGATAAAAGAGGCTCTATAGTTTAAGCTTCTTTTGATTTATCCGCATCAACTTCTTCAAACTCAGCATCAACGACGCCATCATCACCGCCCGCTTGTGGGCCGCCTTCTGCGCCATCTGCGCCTTCTGCACCAGATGCTTGATAGGCAGCTTCGCCCATCTTCATCATGGCCGCAGAGACTGCCTCAGTCTTGGCTTTGATATCATCGACATCATCACCTTCAAGCGCTGTCTTCAACTCAGCAACCGCCGCTTCCACATCGCCTTTCAGGGCCGCATCTGCTTGCTCACCCAAATCAGTGATGGCTTTTTCGGCGCCATGGACAATCGCTTCACCTTGGTTGCGGATTTCTACCTGCTCACGGCGCTTTTTATCTTCCTCAGCATTTGCCTCGGCATCTTTCACCATTTGCTCGATATCATCATCCTCAAGGCCGCCATTGGCTTTGATAGAGATAGCTTGCTCTTTGCCTGTTGCCTTATCTTTGGCGCTGACTTTGACGATACCATTGGCATCAATATCAAATGTCACCTCAATTTGCGGCACACCGCGCGGGGCAGGGGCAATCCCTTCAAGGTTAAACTGGCCAAGAAGCTTGTTATCTTGGGCCATTTCACGCTCACCTTGGAAGACCGAAATTGTCACCGCAGGCTGGTTATCATCAGCGGTTGAGAATGTCTGGCTCTTCTTTGTTGGGATGGTTGTGTTACGGTCAATCAATCTTGTAAACACACCGCCCAGCGTCTCGATACCAAGTGACAAAGGTGTCACATCAAGAAGCAGAACATCTTTCACATCACCTGTTAGCACGCCTGCTTGAATCGCCGCACCAGAGGCCACAACCTCATCAGGATTCACACCGCGATGTGGCTCTTTGCCAAAGAAATTTTGCACAGTCTCGATGATTTTCGGCATTCTTGTCATACCGCCAACCATGATGACCTCATCAATCTCAGAGGCTTGGATGCCCGCATCCTTCAAGGCCTTCTTACAAGGCTCTAATGAACGCTCAACCAGCTTTGAGACGAGCTGTTCTAGCTTGGCTCTTGTCATTTTGACATTCAAATGCTTTGGCCCTGTCGCATCAGCTGTGATGAATGGCAGGTTAACATCTGTCTGCATCGCAGATGAAAGCTCAATCTTGGCTTTCTCAGCAGCTTCTTTCAAACGCTGCAAAGCAAGCTTGTCACCGCGCAAATCAATCTGATTCTCTGCCTTAAATTCATCTGCCAAGAAATCGATAATCGCTTGGTCAAAATCTTCACCGCCAAGGAAGGTGTCACCATTGGTTGATTTCACTTCAAAGACGCCATCGCCAACCTCAAGCACAGATACATCGAACGTACCGCCGCCAAGGTCATAGACAACAATCAAGCCTGATTCATTGCGCTCAAGACCATAGGCCAAGGCCGCCGCTGTTGGCTCATTGATGATACGAAGCACTTCAAGGCCCGCAATCTTGCCCGCATCTTTGGTTGCTTGGCGCTGGGCATCGTTGAAATAAGCAGGCACAGTGATGACCGCCTTATCAACGCTCTCACCCAAATAGGCCTCTGCATCTTCTTTTAGCTTGCGCAGGATAAAGCCTGAAATTTGGCTCGGTGAGTAATCTTCACCAGCTGCCTCAATCCACGCATCACCATTTTTCGCCGCCTTCACTTCATAAGGCACAAGATTTGAAAAAGCGTTTGTCGCTTTATCATCGGCTCTGCGACCAATCAGGCGCTTTACCGCAAAAATTGTGTTTTCTGGATTTGTCACAGCTTGGCGTTTTGCGGCTTGGCCGACAAGACGCTCATCATCTGCAAAAGCAACCATTGAGGGGGTTGTGCGCCCGCCTTCAGTGTTTTCAATCACACGGGCTTCACTGCCATCCATGACAGCCACACATGAATTTGTTGTACCCAAATCAATGCCAATCACTCGTCCCATAATAATCTTCCTTTCTCAAATCCTTCAAAAAGCGGCGCATCTTTATTTTTCTGTGCCCGGATTTT
>DBMZ01000116.1:5604-6322 GCA_002299005.1 Alphaproteobacteria bacterium UBA685
GATTTTTATGTGCCTGGCGCTTTTTGTCTTGAAGGTCACGTCTGTTTAAATCTTAACTCTTAATTCTTACCTGTTCCCTTAACCGCATATAAGCACTGTTTCTTGCGATGCAAGGGGGCAGGGGCGGTTAAAGGGGTTTGTTTTGCTAGCTCTTATCGCTATCGGTTGCTTTGGCAACGCCCACCATGGCAGGTCTAATCAGCCTGTCATGAAGCACATAGCCAGATTGTGCCACTGTCACCACCGTGCCAGGTTCTGCGTCATCTGTTGGGACTTCGAACATGGCTTGGTGCAAATTATAATCAAACTTCTCACCTGTCGGCGAGATCACTTTGACACCGTGCTTTTCCATGATTTTCGTCACTTCTTGCACAGTCATCTCAAGGCCAATGAGGATATTTTTATAGGTCTCATCAAGCCCATCACGGTCTGTTGGGGCGGTATCAAGCGCGCGTTGCATATTATCAAGCGGTGTTGTCAAATCACGCATAAAGCCAAGCGCGCCATATTTATTGGCTTGTTCAACATCACGTTGCGCACGTCTTTTGGTGTTTTCCATCTCTGCCGCCGCGCGATAAAGCTGATCCTTAATCCCATCACGCTCTTTTTCAAGCGCCTCAAAAGGGCTGAGCTCTTCTTCGTCATCCATCACATCATCAAGCGAGACAATATCCTCATCGCTGATATCTGCGTTAGCCTCTTCTGCCTGACTATCTTC
>DBMZ01000150.1:0-1699 GCA_002299005.1 Alphaproteobacteria bacterium UBA685
TATTAGCCTCTTTTTAAGATAGAGTGCGTTTGCATTGATTGCCAGCTTTCTATGTATGAATTATCATCTTGCATTGCCCTAAATGATAGCTGATAACAAATGATAGAAACGAGGAGTGTCTCATTATGACAGCGTCACATGATTATATTATTATCGGCTCAGGCTCGGCTGGTTCAACTATTGCCTATCGCCTTGGTGAGGATAAATCGCATCAGGTGCTCGTGCTGGAATTTGGGAAATCAGATAGAGGCCCGCTTATCCAGATGCCCGCCGCGCTGTCTTATCCGATGAATATGCCGCTCTATGATTGGGGCTATAAGGCAGAGGCGGAAGACAGCCTTGACGGGCGCGCGCTTGTTTGTCCGCGCGGTAAGGTGATTGGCGGTTCATCATCAATTAATGGCATGATTTATGTGCGTGGCAATGTCGGCGATTATGATTATTGGCAGGAATCAGGTGCCAAGGGCTGGTCCTATGCCGATGTGTTGCCCTATTTCAGGCGCATGGAAACTTCGCATGGCGGCGAGGCAGGATGGCGCGGGACAGATGGGCCGCTTCATATCACAAGAGGGCCAAGAGATAACCCCTTGCATGAGGCGTTTGTAAACGCGTCTGTTGAGGCAGGCTATGCGGCCACAGATGATTATAATGGCTATCGGCAAGAGGGTATGGGGCCAGCTGATATGACGGTCTATAAGGGGCGTCGTTGGTCATCGGCGAATGCGTATTTGCGCCCGGCTATGGCGCGCGGCAATGTCGAATTACGCACAGGCGTGATGGTTGATAGGCTGTTATTTGAAGGCAAAAAATGTGTCGGCGTGCGCTATATTAAGGGCGATCAGCCCATTGATGTCTTTGCCAAAAAGGCGGTGATATTATCGGCAGGCGCGATTGGTAGCCCGGCTATCTTGCAACGCTCAGGTATTGGGCCAAAAGAGGTTTTGGCAAAGGCGAATGTGCCGCTTCGCGCAGATAGGCCGGGGGTGGGGGCGAATTTGCAAGACCATCTAGAGGTCTATTTCCAGATTGCCTGCAAAAAGCCGATAACGCTGTATAAGCATCTGAATATTTTTGCCAAAGCATGGATTGGCTTTAAATGGCTGTTCTTCAAAAAGGGGCTTGGGGCGTCTAATCAATTTGAGAGTTTGGGCTTTATCAGATCAGATAAAAATATTCACTATCCTGATATTCAATATCATTTTTTGCCGGTGGCTATCCGTTATGATGGCAAGGCGCCTGCTGAGGGGCATGGGTTCCAATTGCATGTCGGGCCTATGCGTTCAAAATCGCGCGGTCATGTGCATATCAAAAGCGCAAGGCCGCAAGAGGCGCCAGAGATACGGTTTAACTATCTCAGCCATGAAGATGATATGCCAGAATTTCGCAAAGCTTTGCGCCTGACAAGAGAGATTTTGGGGCAAAAGGCGTTTGATGAGTATCGTGGCCATGAAATTCAGCCAGGCGATGATGTGACAAGTGACGCCGCGCTTGACGGCTTTATCAGGCAACATGCTGAATCAGCCTATCATCCTTGTGGCACCTGCAAGATGGGGGATGCCTCTGACCCGATGGCGGTGGTCTCACCTGATACGAAGGTCATTGGGTTTGACGCGCTTTATTGCGCTGATTCCTCGCTGTTCCCGCGTATCACCAATGGCAATTTAAACGCGCCCTCTATTATGACAGGCGAGAAAGCTTC
>DBMZ01000150.1:1988-5008 GCA_002299005.1 Alphaproteobacteria bacterium UBA685
CAGAGGCAGATGCGCTGTTAAAAGAGCTGAAGAAGACCAAGAAATTTGCCAAAGCAACGCATAATACATGGGCGCTTTTATCCTCATCAGACGGGCCGATTAAGAATGATGATGGCGAATCTGGCGCGGGAATGGTGATTTTGCGGATGCTAGAGCGTGAGGGGTGCTTTGACCATCTCATCATTGTCACAAGATGGTTTGGCGGCACAAAATTAGGCGGTGACAGATTTCGGCGTGTGCAAGATTGTGTGCGCTTGTACCTTGATGCGCATAAGGGCTAGTGGGCGGTCTTACTTATTTTTGTCGCCTTGCCAGACACCTTGTTCTTCAAGGCTTTCTTTGACCTCGCGCGGCAGGTAATTCTCATCATGTTTTGCCAGCACTGTATCAGCTATCAATATCTTATTGGTCACCGCGCCTTCTGCGACAATGCCTTGGCCTTCACGGAATAAATCAGGCAACGCCCCGTCATAACGCACCGCAAGAGAGGCGGTCTCATCGGTGATGGTAAATTGCGTGATGGTGCCTTCGATTGTGACGCTATCTTTGGCCACAAGGCCGCCAACGCGCAATCTTTTGGCCGCATAATGCGTCTCTGTCATTTGTGATGGCGTGACAAAAAAGACGATATTATCGCGCAAAGCCACAGACGCAAGACCTGCCGCGCCTGCAAGAAGGGCGCCTGCAACAAGCGTTATCAATAAACGTTTGGCCTTTGGTGTCATTACTTTGCTCACTCATCAATCAGGATGTTATTTATCTATCACAAGCAAAGCGTCTCTCGCTAGAGGCAAGATTGCCGCATTGATGGCTATGCGCGGTTTTTCTAGCCAGAGATGATAAGTATGGTCGCTGTGATAATGACAAGCTGGCTAAGCAAGAAGCCAGCATCGATAAAGAACAGCTTATTTGTGCCGCCTCTTGCAACCGTATTTGCGTACATGCCTGTCGTGACAGCGACGGCCAATAAAAGCACGCCTTCAATCCCATAGGCGGTGTGTAACAACAAGGCGATGGTCGTAAATAGCAACGCATCGGCGGCAGAGATGGTCAAGAGTTTGGTCATGTCTTTATCAAAATCTTCAGGCATTTTGCGGTGCGGTTGTTCCCCCGCCCAAAGATCGCCAAAAACCTTTTCATTATACCAGAACATCCCCAGAATAAACGCCAATGTCGCGCCGATTAAAATGGTCCATAATTGTGATGTGATAAGTGCAATCATCTTATATTTCCCTTAAAATAAGTGATGAAATTTAGCTATCGGATAGGGTAGGCAGGATTCATAAATGACAGCAAGGCCTTGCGATTCTAGATGCTGACTTCTAGAGTTAAGGAGGATAAACGGTGAAAGGATAGGGTGATGAATATTGCGCAAGAAAAGCAAGCTGTGCGGCACCAATGGCAAGGCCATGTCACAGAAGAGATGACCCAAAGTTATCATAATGAGGGCTATTTATTGCTAGAGGGCTTTGCGAGTAGGGCTGAATGTGAGGCTTTGATGGCGCAGACCAAAAAGCTGGTCGATGGCTTTGATGCAGATGAGCATAAGGTCGTATTTTCAGCCGCTGGCCAGTCACATGCCGCGAGTGATTATTTTATGAAATCAGCCAGTGATATCTCATTTTTCTTAGAGAAGGATGCGGTCGATGAGGCAGGGAATCTTGTCAAAGATAAGCAAGTGGCGGTGAATAAAATTGGCCATGCGCTTCATGATTTAGACCCTGTTTTTGATGAATTTTCGCACCAGAAAAAAATGGCAGATTTGGCCTATGCAATCGGCTTTAAAGAGCCGCGATTATTACAGTCTATGGTGATTTGCAAACAGCCTCATATTGGCGGTGAGGTGACAGGTCATCAGGATTCAACCTTCCTTTATACAGAGCCGCAAACATGTGTTGGCTTTTGGCTAGCGCTGGAAGATGCGACGACGGAAAATGGCTGTATGTGGGGCGCGCCGGCGGGGCATGAGGCACCGTTAAAGTCACGCTTTGTGCGCGCGCAAGCTGGTCAAAATGGTCAAGCTGAGATGGTGATGGAACAGCTATCGGATGAGGATTTGCCGCCATGTGATGTGGCCCTGCCAGCACCGCAAGGCACATTGATTTTGCTGCATGGGCGCTTTCCGCATTTATCGCCGCCCAATCATTCCGCCAAATCGCGCTATGCCTATGCGCTTCATATGATTGATGGGCTGGCTGATTATGCGGCCGAAAATTGGCTCCAGCGAAAAGAAGGCATGCCGCTTAAGGGCTTTTCATAAAGAGCCGTTATAAGGCGGCATAAGCACAGGCAATCTGTGCCGCGACTTTGGCGTTATTCATGACCAATGCCTGATTGGTGGCAAGCGTTTTGCCATCAGTTTTTTGACGAATTGTATCGAGCAAGAACGGCGTCACAGCTTTGCCTGTGATGGCGGATGCGTGCGCGTCACCAAGGGCTTGTGTGATGATATCGGTCAGCTCTTGTGCGGGGATTTCTTGATCCCTTGGCACAGGGTTTGCGATCATCAAACCGCCTTGCAAGCCCAAATCCCATTTGGTTTTCATGATAGCGGCTATCTGTTCTGGCGTATCGGCGCTATCGTTGAGGGCAATGCCTGAGCGCCGTGACCAAAAGGCTGGCAGCTCATCCGTGCCATAGCCAATAACAGGCACGCCTTGTGTTTCAAGATATTCCATCGTAAGGCTAAGATCTAAAATGGCCTTGGGGCCTGCGCTGATAACGGCGACATTTGTTTGCGCCAATTCGGGCAAGTCTGCCGAGATATCAAAATCTGTCTCAGCGCCCTTGTGGACGCCGCCAATACCGCCTGTGGCAAAGATAGGAATGCCTGCCATTGCGGCAAAAATCATGGTGCTAGCAACCGTCGTGGCACCATGGCCGCCCGCCGCGATGACAGAGGCGATATCGCGTCTTGATACTTTGGTCACATGGCTGTTGGGATGCGCCAAAATTTCTAAATCAGCGTCGCTAAGGCCAATCTTTATCACCCCGTCTAAAATAGCAATGGTCGCAGGTAT
>DBMZ01000150.1:5124-5457 GCA_002299005.1 Alphaproteobacteria bacterium UBA685
TGGCAAGCGCCTCTTGCACCTCTGGCAGGATTGAAAGCAAGCGATGAGCAGGTGGTGATGTGGTCAAAAGGAAGCTCCCTATATGATGTCTAAATGACCCGTGAGGATATTATCAAGATTAATATGATGGTTAACTGATGCCACTGACTTTGTCGACAGATAGGCTGTTTTGGCGCCAACCTCACAGGCTTGGGCAAGTGGCAGTCCGGTTGCAAGCCCGTATATTAAGCCGCCCAAAAGGCAATCGCCTGCGCCTGTGACGGTTTGCGGTGTTGCCTTGATCGCATCGAAATGATGAATATTTGTCCCGTCATTAATGGCAAAGCCCTCCTC
>DBMZ01000150.1:5662-14440 GCA_002299005.1 Alphaproteobacteria bacterium UBA685
AGCCTCAATATGGCTTAGTTTTAGGAGGTCAATCTTATCGTATAGCCCCTCAATGCGCCTGATTTTGGTGGTTGAGACACCGTCTATTACCAACATGCCTTTGCGCGCCAGCCCGGCTATCTCTGCTAACGTATCAGGGCTTAAATTACAGTCGCAAACAACGATGTCCGCTTCGCAAATAAGGTCTGTTTTTGTGTGAATAAATGACGGTGTTATCGCTTTGATCAAAGTCATTTGGTTTGCGGCCATCAATAGCTCACCGGTATGATCATGGAATGACAAGAAGGTGTCTGAGCGCATATTTTCCATTTGAATGGCATGGCTCAGGTCAACTTGCTGATCTTCTAGATTCTGTTGCATTGACTGGCTGGCATTGTCATCACCAAACACAGCTATCAACGTTGTGGGCAGCTTTAAGCGTCCCAAAACTTCGGCAATATTGCGCGCGACGCCGCCATCATGTTGCGATATCAGCCCTGTGTTTGAATCATCTAGGTGCTCAACAGGCGCATGCAATTTTGCTTTGATATCATAATTAACGCCGCCAATCACAAGGATTGTCGGTGGTGGTCTCGAAAAATGGATGGTGCTCATGGTCGATAGACAGCCGCATGGTCTAATAGGATGTTAAACTTATCTCTTATCATGCGATCTGCCTTTTGCGAGAGATAGGTATCTCGCGGTTCTGCTTGAAGGTGGGCGAGGTGCTTTTGGGCTGATTGAAACGCGTCTTGTGCGCCTGTCTCTTCCCAGATTGTGGGGCTGTCACGATTGGCAAGCTGGGGGTAATAATAGTCGCGCAACATCGCATCCATTGTATGATCGCCGCCAAGAAAGTGACCATCCCCATAGACAGCGTTGCGGATAGCCTCAAAGCCAAGTGTCTCGTTTGTGACCTCAACACCGCGAATGGTGCGCTGGTTTAGTGCCAGCATTTCATTATCGAGGATCATCGCCTCAAATGACGCGCCAAGCAGGCTTGCCATCATGCCAGCTGATTCATAAATCATATTAGCCCCTGCCAGCCCTGCGGCAAGTGACGAGATGCCTTTCTCGACGCCCATCTGTGCATCAATGGCTTTGGCATCTGCCATGGAGCTGGCAACGCCGCTCACAAGGCCAAGTTCATTTGATATTTGCGCGGCGGCCGCATTAAGCACTGATATCTCGCCGCCTGAGCCTGAAAATGAACCCGTGCGTAAATCAACCACAAAGGGCCAGTTTGAAAAGATCATAGGATGGCCGGGCTTAATCACATTGACCATCATCAGAGCCGCCAATGTCTCTGCCGTGGTCTGTGCCAACATGCCGGCAAGTGGCGCAGGCGCGGTGGCCCCTGATTGTGCGGCAATAATCGCATTGATCACCATGTTATTATCAATCGCCGCCTTGGCAACATCAAAGGCATCTTCGCCATATTTAAGGGGTGAGATGATAGGGCTGATATGCACCTTGCAGCAAGGTCTTTTGTGAAAGCTGCCGGGCCCGCCCATCGCATGGTCAAACATCTCAATCGCAGGGGCAACCGCAGAGCCAAGGGTAAAGCTTGTGCCAACAGGCTTTGTCGTGCCAGCGATAAGCGCGTAGATAGTGTTGATATCAAGTTCAAAAATATCAGGCACATCAGTGGCCACACAAATGCGCGTGAACCAGCTGATATTATCCATTTGATCGGCCAAGCGCGTGAATTCATATAAATCATGCAAAGTAGAGGCACGATAGAGACCGCTTTGGCTATCGAAGGTCTGAACCGCGGCACCGCCTGTGCCATAATAGACCTTATCGCCGCCAATTTCGATATCATGGCGGGTATCACGCCCATAGAGCATAAATTGTTTCGGCGCCTTATCGATGACATCTTCTATCATCGCGCGGCTATAGCATAATCTGCCAGCATCATTGAGCGTCGCACCTTTGGCAAGCGCCAATTCTTGCAATTCGTCTGGCACTTCGCCAAGGCCAATCTCGGCGAGGAGACGATAGGCGGTCTCGATGATGTCTTTGAGGCCGCTATCATCAAGTGGCCGATAAGCGCCCCCAATTTGACCGGGTGGGCAAGGATGGGCTATCGCGCCTTTTGTCTGGCGTTGCTTATGCCGTGCGGCGCGCCCTGCGCCTCTTCGATTTTCAGAAATTAAGCCATCCACATTGATAATCCTGTCACCATTTCCCCAAAGGTTTTTCCCTGTCTATCATTGACTGAAAATAAGCCTTTAATCAAACAGGATTTTCTATTTGCCAATTGAGGCTAGGCGCATTAGACGTTATTGATGGAAATTTGACAAAAGGGGAAGTGGGTCAATGCGTAATCAAGCTAGAGTGGTCATTATTGGCGGCGGTATCGCAGGCTGTTCAGCGTTGTATCATCTAACCAAGATGGGCTGGACAGATGTCATGCTGATAGAGCGTGATGAATTAACCTCTGGGTCAACATGGCATGCGGCGGCGCAAGTCACGCAATTTGGCGGCAATCAAACCTTTGTCGCGCTGAAACGCCATTCGATTGATCTGTATCGTGAATTGGCAGAAGATCCTGAATTTCCGATTAATTACCACATCACCGGTGGCATGCGTCTGGCACATACAGAAGATCAGATGGATATTTATCGCCATTATATTCAGATGGCCAAGGGTGTTGGCATTGATTTTGAATTGATTGACGGCGAAGAAGCAGGACGTCGTCATAAATTAATGGAATCTCATGGGCTATTGGGTGCTTGGTGGGATCCGCTTGATGGGGATATTGACCCGTCGCAACTAACACAAGCGCTGGCACGACGGGCGCGTGCGGCGGGGGCTGAGATTGTGCGCTTTAACCCTGTGACAGGCCTTTCGCAACAGCCAAATGGTGAGTGGATTGTGTCAACGGAAAAAGGCGAGATTCGCGCTGAGATCATCGTCAATGCGGGCGGCTATCGCGCGAATGAGATTGGCAAGATGATGGGGGTTGAACATCCTGTTATCTCTATGGAACATATGTATTTTCTGACCGATCCCATCAAAGAGCTTGAAGAGATGGAAGAGCGCGTGCCGATTATCCGTGATCCGGGGGATGATTTTTATTCGCGCCAAGAGAAAAACGGCCTGCTTGTCGGTGTTTATGAGCAGGCGTGTAAATCATTCGGCATGGACGGGATTGACCCTAGCTTCACGATGGCGCTATGCCCGAATGACCTTGATAGATGCCTTGATAATATGGAAGGCATTTTTGAGCGTCTGCCAGCGTTAACTGAGACAGGTATTCATACGGTGGTGAACGGGCCGATTACCTATACGCCTGATGGGATGCCGCTTGTGGGGCCTATCCCTGGAATGCGGAATGCCTTTTGTATCACCGGTCTTCGTGCAGGCATTGGCGAGGGCGGCGGCCATGGCAAGATGTTGGCTGAATGGATTGTCGAAGGGCAAACAGAATGGGAAAGCTGGTTCCTAGATCCGCGCCGCTTTACCCAACATGCGAATACAGAGTTCACCTTGCTGAAATCTATCGAAGATTATCAGCATGAGTTCCATTACCATATGCCTCATGAAGAAAGACCCGCGGGCCGTCTGGCAAAGACCACATCGCTTTATCCTGTGCTTGAAGGGATGGGGGCTGAATTTGGCGTGGTCAATGGCTGGGAGCGTGCGACGTTCTTTAAGCCGTCCGATGATTTTGAACATGTGCCATCCTATCGCTATCAGGCAACCAAAGATGTTGTGGCGGCAGAGGTTAAGCATCTGGCAGAACATGTCGGCGTGATGGAGGTGAACGGCTTTGGCCGTATCGCCGTCACAGGGGCGGGGGCAGAAGCATTTTTGAACAGGCTGACCTGTTCTACGGTGCCAAAATCTGTGGGCAAGGTCTCTTTATGCTACTTGCTGAATGAGGCAGGCTCGGTCTTGAGTGAGGCGACAATTGCTAAGATTGATGAAGGGCATTATTGGTTCGGCTGTGCGGCGGCGGCGGAGCGTCATGATTGGGATTGGCTAACAGCGCATCTGCCAAAAGATGGCTCTGTGGTGCTTGAGAATCTAACAAATTCACATGCGATTTTGGTGCTAGCTGGCCCGCAATCTCGCGCTTTGCTGGCGTCTTTATGTCCGCGTGATGATCTCTCTTCAGACGGCTTGCCTTGGATGCGTGGCAAAGAGATCACAATCGGCCATGCAAGAGCCTATGCGATGGCGGTGAGCTTCTCAGGTGAGCTTGCCTTTGAGATTCATATCCCTTGCGAAGCGCTCTATTTGGCGTGGCAGACATTAATGGCGGGGGGCAAGGATTATCAGCTTAAGCCATTTGGCCTTTATGCCGCAGAGGCGATGCGTCTTGAGAAAGGCTATCGCCATTGGAAGTCTGATTTGATGGTTGAATTTTCACCAATTGAATCTGGCCTAGATATGTTTGTGAAGATGGGTAAGGGCGATTTTATCGGCCGTGATGCGCTGGCACAAAGGGCGGTCAATTGGCGCTTTATTACGATGCGTATTGAGGCAGATCATGCCGCTCCGCATGGCGGTGATCCTATCTTTGATGGCACCGTGCAAATCGGCTCTGTCACCTCAGGCGGTCATGGGCCACGCGTGGACGCAACCATCGCTTATGGCTTTGTTAAAGCAGAGGCAAATCTCACTAATTTGCAGGTTGGTATTTTGGGAGAAAGTTTTGCCGCTGAGCATCTAGAAGAGGCGCTCTATGATCCCACCAATGCGCGTGTTAAGGGGCAATAATACGCTTAAGCTTGATGAATTTTATTTGTCGGCTCAAGGCGTAATAATAGGGCGATGAGTATCACCACGAATGTGGAAGAGGCAATAAAGCTTGGCATGAAATAGGCAGGTGCCGTGCTATAGATAAGGCCTGCGGCAAGCGGGCCTATCGCCATGCCAACAGCCCGCGGTGCGGCGATAACGCCTTTGGCTCTGCCATAGACAGATGCGCGGAAATACAGGTTTGTCACAAAGCCGAAAGTGACAGTCAATATCCCGTGCCCAATGCCAAATAGAGCCATTGTGATAATCGCGATGCTGATATCAGCAAATTGCGCAAGATATAGGGTAAAGGGCGTCAAGCAGGCGGCCATTAGCCCTGTGATACGGGCATCAATGCGCGATGCAAGGCGCATTTCAATCAGGCGTCCGACAACTTGAAACGGCCCATAAATAGCCGCTAGCCAGACAGCCGTGCTGATATCACCAAATAGATCTGTAAACCAGGTAATCCAGAAAAGCGCGGTGGCGGCAAAGGTGAAATATTCCATCCCGCTAGCAGAGGCGAGAATGATTAAGGCCTGTTTTTCAATGGCATTTAGCGCGGCAAAGCGAAAGGGGGCCATCGCCTCTTTTTTGGTGCCTGTGCGCTGGTGCTTGGCTGAATGGTAAAAGGCAAAACAGGCGGTTATCGCCAGCAGGCTGGCCGAGACAAAGCAGGCAGTGCGGAAGCCATAGGTCGATAAAAGCGGCTGTAATAGAAGCCATGCAACAGAGCTTGCGATGCCGCCATAGAAGCTTACGACCGAGATAAGCCAGCGACTTCGTGCTTCATCTAATTGCACCACAGCGCTAAAGGCGACCTCATATGTGGCCATAGCAATCGCAATGCCAATCAGTAAAAAGCACAGACACATGGCGATAAGTGAGCCAACAAACGCAAGGCCAGCTATGCCGCACGCGCCAATAAGAAAGCCGCAAGCAAGGACATGCAAGCCGCCATATTGGTCAGCCCATCTGCCGACGATATAAGATAAAAACCCTTGGATAAGCAGGGAGCCACTCACAGCTGATAGCACAATGGCTGGTGCGATGCCCAAATGAGCGGCAAGCGGATCACGCAATAAGGCAAAGGCATAGAATAAAAAGCCATAGCCCATAATCTGTGAGATGCCCAGAAAATGGACAGGAACAGGCTGGGCAGAAACAGGCTGGACAGGTGATTTAGGTGATGACATCAGGCGGCCGTGCTTTGGCAAAAAGAGGTGAAGGTTTCACCTCATAGAAGAGCCTTAATTCGCATGAATTGTCTAGCAAATCTTGGCAATAAACGCCGCTTTAGAACTTCATGCCATAATCTAGAGAGGCCGAATATTCATTCAGCTTATCTGAAAATTTCGCCTTACTCAGCAAGCGAAGCTCATCACCATCATCTTCGATATTCACAAAGCCAACACCCACTTCACCATAATAATCTGTGTTGCGATCAGACAGAACTTTTGTCTTAGACGCGCCTTCTAAGCCTTGTGTGACATCTGTGTTTGTCAGATGGCGAGAGGCAAAGGCACCTGCCGCCAGAATTGCGAGCCTAAATTGTCTTTTATTCATCACACGAACACGCATCATAGGTTAAATCTATGGGCAAAAATGGCACAATTTATAATATTATGCAATCAATCGGGTGTAAGTTGAAATATACGATCAATCTGAGGTTTGTGTTATTGGTGCGTAATCGGGAAGATTTTGTGACATGAAACTAGTAGCTATGAGACCGCTTATATGTGCGTTATAAGGGGTGACCAAGGGTCAGTTTAGGTTGTTTCATTGAAGAGAAAAACGTATGTTTATCTATGATTTTCAGAAGGTTAGCAAAGATATAGTGACAGTCTCACTGGCGCTTTTTCGGATTATGATACCGACCATAATCATTGTGAAAATCGCACAAGAGATGGGCGCTGATGACTTGCTTGTCGCGCTTTTTGCCCCCTTGATGAGCGCGATGGATTTACCAGCTTCTATGGCGATTGTGCTTGTCACAACGCTGCTGACGAACCCTTATGCGGGAATCATTGTGGCAACGAGTGTAGCTGAGATTGCAAATTTGACGGTTGGGCAGATGTCGATTGTGGCTCTCTTCATGCTCTTCACTCATGGGTTGCCGCTCGAAGCGATGGTATCACGGCGCGTCGGGGTGCAATTATGGTTTATCGTCAGCTTGCGTGTCCTAACCGCGTTTCTATCAGGCATTTTACTGGCAAAAATCTTTGCGATTACGGGCTGGTATAGCGCGCCTGCGCCTGTCAATTTATTGCAATTATCAGGCTTGCAAACAGGTGATGCCAGCCTTGGGGCTTGGGTGATGGCGCAAATTGGCGCGATTTTGGCCATTCAACTTGTCATCATCGTGCTTGTGGCAGGGCTTGAGCTGTTGCGCCTATTGGGGGTTGAGCGCTTTATGACATGGCTGTTGCGCCCTGTTTTGCGCGTGATGGGCATTGGCGATCGTGCCTCAACCATCGCCATTGTCGGTGTGACGCTTGGCCTTAGTTTTGGCAGTGGCTTGTTGATGAAGGATGTCGCCACAGGCACGATTTGCAAGCGTGATGTGTTTGGGGTGGTGTGCTTTGTGAACCTCATCCATTCGGTCATTGAAGATACCGCGATTGTGCTCATTTTGGGGCCAAGCCTCTTTGTCATCTTATTTGTGCGGCTGGTGATATCGGTGCTTATCACCATGCTTGTCATGGCAGGCGCGCGCCTTCTGCCTGACCATCTCTGGCAGGTATATTTAACAAATCATCATATCCCAAAATCAGCTGGCTAGCGATAAAGCTGCTTCGCTTTATAAAAAGTCTGGGCTTTATTAAAATTGCGGCCTAGGCTCCAAGAGAGGATTGATGAAACAAGGGGGTCAATATGGCACAGGATGACGAGACTCAAAGGCAAGATGCCCCTATCTCTGCCTTTGAGCGCATGTGGCATTATCGCCCAGATGTGCCAATAAAGACCGCGCCTTATTTCACCAAAAAGCCCTCCCTATCTCAGATGATTCGCTGGAGCTATCGGCAATGGTTATTTGTCACTGAACGCTCTTTATTGGTGCTTATCAGCACTGTATCATTTCTGTATTTTCAACCTGAATTAGCCGTCATGGCAGAGCTGCAAATAGGCTGGGTTACGGGCCTATATGCGCGTAATTTGGGGCTAATGATCGCCGTCGCTGGCTTGTTGCATCTGTATTTTTACAGCTTCAAAAAGCAAAAGGATGATTTGCGCTATGATAGCCGTGATCTGCGCGCGCAATCAGGGCAGTTTACGTTTGGCAGTCAGCTTGGTGATAATGTCTTTTGGAGTTTGGCAAGCGGTGTGACGGTTTGGACCGCTTATGAGGTTTTGCTGTTTTGGGCTATGGCCAATGGCTTTGCGCCTGTGATGGCATTTGCGGATAATAAGCTGTTATTCATCGCCCTTATATTTGCGACGCCCTTATGGATTTCGTTTCATTTTTATTGGGTGCATCGCGCGCTTCATTGGGGGCCTTTATATAGGCTGGCGCATGCGTTGCATCACAGGAATACCAATGTCGGCCCGTGGTCAGGTCTCTCTATGCACCCTGTTGAGCATTTGTTGTTTTTCTCATCTATCCTGATTCATTTTATTATCCCTTCGAGCCCGTTCCATATTTTGTTTCATATGCAACATCAATCATTGACCGCCGCGACATCTCATACAGGCTATGAGGCGGTGCTGTTGGGCGATAAAAAGCACCTTGCTTTGGGGACATTTCATCACCAAATGCATCATCGCTATTTTGATTGTAATTATGGGAATTTGGAAATGCCGTGGGATAAATGGTTCGGCTCATTCCATAATGGGACAAAGGAATCTCACGCGGCCTTTAAAGAGCGCAAGAGATCCCTTTTATCCAAGATGAGAGGCTAATTAGTCATCGACAGTGCTAAAGGTTGAGCCTGGTACTTGTTTGATCTCTTCCAAACTTGCCTTATCAAAGCCTTCAATACAGCCTGTGTTAAAGCCAAGACGACCATCTGAGCGGCGGTAATGGTGGGTGTAAATACCGCATGTGTT